>NZ_JBILYB010000114.1:0-19763 GCF_044378005.1 Prosthecobacter sp. | reverse complement strand
GCCAAGGCTGTTCTCCCAGGGCTGCTCTTTGCTGGCAGTCGTCGGATAGCGAGGAGCGGGTGGTGGCGCTGGCTGGGAAGTCTCTCGCTGCCACCAAATGCCAATCATCGTGGCAAGGGCAATCGCTGCGGCACAGCCCGCGACGAGCGCCGTCATCATCCACAGCCGACGACGTTTCGCGGCCACCGTTTGGGAGTCGCGAATATGCTCCACGGATAAGCGCAGTTCACGCACGCTCGCATGTCGCTTCGTGGCATCATCACTCATCGCACGGGTGATGACGGCGTCGAACTGTGATGGCACTGCGGCGATCTTTGATGCCGGTGTGAAGCTGCCCATGGGCACTTGTCCGGTGAGCAGTTGGTAAAGCAGCACGCCGAGCGCGTAGATGTCCGCCCGCTCGTCGGCCGCGCCGCGCCGCGCCACTTCCGGTGCCATGTAGTAGGGCGTGCCAAAGGCTTCGCGCGTCTGAGTGAGTGTGAAGGATGAGAGTGATCCGGCCACAGCTTTGGCGATGCCAAAGTCAGCCACTTTCACCTTACCATCGTTACCCACGAGGATGTTCGCAGGCTTGATGTCGCGATGAATCACTCCCTTCCCGTGCGCGCTTTCCAAGCCGTGGCAGACCTTGATAAAAATATCCAGCGCCTGATCCGTGCCGATGCTTCCAGCATCCAGCAAACGTCGCAAATCACATCCTTCGACGAGTTCCATCGCCAAGTAATAGCGCCCGTCCTCAGTCTCGCCCACACTGACGACGCGCACGATGTTGGGATGATCGAGCGATGCCAGCGCCTCGGCCTCGCGGCGGAAGCGCTCGGCCATCTCGGCATCCTCGCTGATGCTGCGCGCGAGCACCTTGATGGCGATGGGCTCATCCGTGTCCTCGCGCACGCCACGATAGACGATCCCCATCGCGCCCACGCCGAGCACGCTTTCGATATCGACGCCGTCGATCTGCACCGCGAGGTCGCCCGCCTCGGCAGGCTTGGGCTGCAAAAGTGCCGTTAGAGCGCTCGCCGCACCGGCAGCGAGGCAGGACGGGCACAGACCCTCGATGCGGCGTGTGCTCATCGCGCCGCATTGGGCGCATAGGCTGGTGGTTTCAGCGTCCATTTTGAGCGAGCACGGTGAGCAGGTAGCGCAGTTCCTCTTCGGCGGCATCAGGCGCAGCCGTCTCCGCCACCTCACGCTGAAGGGCCTCGACGAGGCGTCTGCGTGCACGGTGGAGTTCGACTCGGAGTTGGGCTTCGCTCACACCTGCCGATGCACTGATCTGGGCTCGTTGTTGCAGTTCACCTGCGGAAAGAAGTCCGTCTTTGATCAGATGAAAAAGCGCCGTCTTTCCACGTCGCTCATAGCTGCTGCGCAGATGACTCATGGCACGCTCCAGCAGCGTGAAGGCCCAGGCGCGGTCGTAATGCAGATCCGCCTGATCCGGCGTCCCGCCAATCGATGGCTCCTCCCAGCCCTCCAGCTCATCCAGCGCCAAAAGCTGCGCACCGCCACCCCGCTTGATCCGCGTGGCGTCACGCAGGTGATTGGAGAAATGATGGCGCAGCATCTCCTTCATGTAGCTACGCAGCCTGCCTTTGGATGGATCGACGGCGGCGATGCCACTGCTGCTCTGCGTGAATTTGACGAGGAACTCCTGAGTCAGGTCGAGTGCATCCTCCCGCTCGCAGCCCAGCGCCCGCAGAAATGAATACGCCGGGCGCAGGTAAGCCCGGCAGACATCCTCAAGCGCCTGGCCTGCCCCTTCGGAATCCCCGCGCGCGGCGAGCACACGAGTCCAGGCTGTGGCTGGGAAGGGAGTCTTTGAGGTATCCATGCAAACCTCGACTCATGCTGACGCCGGGGCTGGAATCAACTGGCGACGCACGGACGGTGCTAGATGTCCGTGCCATCCATCGGCACCGAAACCGATAGCGGTCGGATGGCGATGGCGCGGATGAACCGGCGTTGGTTGCCGGTCCAGGTGACCGTCCTCGTTGTGGCAGTTCCTGAATCGGGGGCGAAAATGCCGAGGGCGGAGTTTTGCCAGTTGACGAGATTGTCGGAGGTCTCGATGCGATACACGCGGGTGGGATCGGTGGTGAAGGTGACCGTGGCCTGGGTATTTCCGCCGCTGAAGGTCGTGCTAGCGATCTTGAAATAGTCAGACGCCAGATCTGGCCGCGTGCCTGACAGATATTCGTCGGCATCACTCACGCCATCTTTGTCAGCATCGGTGGCGTGACCTGCGGTGTTGAGATTGCTGAAGTAGGCGCGCTCCCAGGCATCGGCCATGCCATCGTTATCCGTGTCGGTAATGCGCACCATCAGGGTCGTCAGCGTGCCAGCGCCGAGATTGATCCAGCCCATGTTTGCGCTGTAGGCCATGCCGCTGAACTCCCCCGTGAGCAGATTCACGCGGGGACGATTCACATCGTTCGCCGCAGCCCAGCCAAAATTGATCCAGCCAGTGTTCGCGCCGTAGGCCATGCCGCTCAGACAACCCGCGCCATCGTGATTCACGCCGAAGTCTGTGGCGCTGTTATTTTGATACTCCATGCCATCGGCAGGAGTGCCATCGCCAAAATTGATCCATCCAAAATTGGCACCATAGGCCAGACCTGCGAAGAAGGATTCGCCGACGATCACGCCATTGGGTGAAGCAGGCTGATCATGCCGGAAGTTGATCCAGCCTGCATCCGCACTGTAGGCGTATTTGAGCGTCGGGCTGATCGTCGTGTCGGCCTGTGCGGTGGTCACGATCAGGATGAAAAAAGTGAGCAGGTGTTTCATGACGTGCTGAGTTTGGAGAGGCTCACTGCACCAAGTTTGCCATGGGGTTGGTGTTCGTGTTCAGGGTGGTGGAGTTGACTGCGGTAGCGGCGGCGTTGGTGTTGTCACCGAGGTTTTGCACCATGACACTGCCACCAGCCCAGCGTGAGCCACGGCTGTTTCGCACGAGGGTGTTGGTGACACCGTTTTCGAGGCGCACCGCCGTGAGGGCACTGTCTCCGCGACCGATGAAAGTGCTGCCTTCGATGGCGTTGCCCACCCCGCTCAGGATCTGCACCCCGGTGCCACTGCCTGGGATGCCGCGGATGTTGGCCCTGATGGTATTTCCAGAGCCACTGACCTGCACCGCTGCTCCGGTCACGCTGGCCGTGGGGGCGATGTTGCAGTCGATCACGGTAGGGCAGTAGTTGCAGTTTACCCTCACGCCGATCCCCACAGTCGTCGTGCCTTGCAACCTGAGACGCGGACAATAATCGTCGCTGGCAAGGGTGAGCCCAGACTGAACGACATCAATGGCGATGCCGAGCGTGCAATGGGTCGCGGTGACTTGATAGGGACCCTGGCTGGAAGTGAAAAGTTGGTAGGGGCCCTGTGATGAAGTCATTTCATACGGCCACTGGACCGAGGTGTAGAGTGAAGACACACCCGTGGCAGCCGTGACGTTCAGGAATTCGACATTCAGTCCAGACACCTCGGAGAAACCGCTCGTCGTGCCGAGCACGGTGCTGGTATAGGTGCCACCCGTGAATCGCGCAGTCATTCCCATGATCTTGGAGTCAGGTCCCAGAAGCATGGCTGGGGCATTGGTGCCCCCGGTGGAGATGGATGAAACCAGTATATCCTGGAGCGTATGATGATCACCCGTTGCGACGATGATCGGGTCAGCGCCACCTGCCTGACTGTCACGAATCTGCACACCGCAAAGGATGGAGTCACTGCCCATGACCACGGCTGAACCCACCGGATCGATGATGCTTCCGCCACTGATGGTGAGCCTGCCGGGACAGTACACCGCGTTCAGCCCGGCGTAGTGCCCGACCTCGTGGGTGGCAGTATCGCCGATGTAGTCGGCATCGATCTTGATGTTCGAGCTGCCGAAGCTGCGGATGCTGCCGTTCATGATGAGTGAATCCTGAAATTCGTCCGCATCATTGGGCAGTTGGACATAACCAGAGGCACTCGCCCCGGCATTGCGCCCATCAATCGTATAACCCATGAGATCCACTTTCACGCGGCCACCTCTCACCAACTGGACGACGATACCATGCTTCCCGCTTGGCGGCGTAAGATTCCCCGTGAGCACATAAGAGCCAGGCTGGGTGATCTTGAAGACGCTAGTGCTGTCTCCCGGCGTGTAGAGCTGGTTCAGCGGCGTGCGAGGCTCTACCTCATTGAGCGTTTTCATGCTCGGGCCAGGAGGCCCGGGAGGCGTGAGTGATCCCTGGCCGTGTGCGAATGAAACCAGTGCCAGACTGGCGATGAGTGAATAGATGAGTTGAGATTTCATGAGGTGAGCGACGGTAAAACTTTGTCTTCACTCTCCCCATGCACCGCTGCTCGGACAGCGTTGCACTCGCCGTAAAATATTTTTTCGCCGCGCCTGTAACACCTGCGGCTTGCGGCGTTGGCTCAGATGGGGCCGTGGTAGTATTTTAACAGGTCCCACCTCTAAATGATTTCATGGCTCAGTATGGCTAGGCACCAGCACAACACGGAAGCCACTGCCCTCAAGCGTGGCTATGGGGCGCAGATGTCGGCGGTGATCCACGCGCAGAAGGCTGAGCTCGTGATCACACCACGCGCCACCGCGTGAGATGAATTCATCATCATTCGCCTGCCAGCGGGAGGAGCACCACTCGCTGACGTTGCCGCTCATGTTGTAGAGCCCGAGTGAGTTCGGTGGGAAAGCCGTGACGGGTGCTGTGAACGGATACTCATCGCGATGCCTCAGCGCGGGTGTTTGCCCAATCAATGTCGCGGCTTCCTGACCGGCGAAGTTCGCCAGTGTCTCCACTTTCAGGCCGGGCAGTCCACGCCCCCAGACATAGAGTGCATGGCTGTTTGGCCCGGTGCTCAGGTGGCGTTCCTCGGGCGTGCTGCCGGACTCTTTGAGTGCGGGATTTGCACGGCTCCATTCCTCATCTGTGGGCAGGCGATACTCTTCATCGTTGCTGATCACTCCGAGTGCGTGCTCCTTGCTTGTGAGCCAGTCACAGAAGCGCTCGGCCATCGGCTTGCTCAGTGGCGTGATCGGATGATCTGGTGTCACAGGCACTGGCGGGTGACGCCAGCGCGTCTCGCGGCCCGTGACTGGCAGCCCGGCGTCACGCGCATGAGCCTCGAAGTCGCGAATGCGTGTCTCCGACTGGCAGAAGAGCACGCGCGTTCCAGGCACGGGCACAAAGCTCATGCCGAGTGAGTTCGTCCAAGGTTTCGCCAGCGTGGCAGTGGCGGGACTCACGGCGACGAGTGGAGCCTTTTCCGACAAGACAAACCAGACTCCGAGAGCCAGCAGCGCTGCGGCAGCGGTGATCAGCGACCTCATCCGACAGTGTGTGGGACACAGTGATTTCTCCAGTTCACTTAGCAGCACGTCCGCCGTCGCAGGTCGTCGTGCTGGATCTTCCTGAAGGCAGCGAGAGATCAGCCGGTCCACCGCCGCTGGCACCTTCGCGAGATCAGAGGCGGGCATGTATTCGCCGATGGGCAGACGCCCCGTGAGCATCTCATGCAGCAGCACGCCGAGAGAAAAAATGTCCGCTCGCGCATCTACCTGACCTGAGCCACGTCGCACTTCGGGCGCGATGTAATACGGCGTACCAAACACCTCCATCGTCTGCGTGAGCGCGAGGGCGGGTGCACCTTGATCATGCAGCAACTTCGCCAAAGAAAAGTCGGCGACTCGCACGCTGCCATCACTCAAGAGCAGGATGTTGGCCGGCTTGATGTCACGATGCGCGATGCCCTGCCGATGCGCTTCAGTAATGGCGGCGCAGGTCTGGCGGAAGATGCTGAGCACCTCGTCCACTGGCAGCGGACCTTTGTGCAAACGTCGCCCGAGGTCACCACCCTCAGCCAGCTCGGTGGCCATAAACCACCTGCCCTCCGGCGTGACGCCCGACTCGACGATTCGCAACACATGCGGATGCTGCAATGACCGGAGAGAATCCGCCTCGCGTTGCAAACGCTCCAGCAGATCATCGCGGCCGATGAGGTGCTGTGGCACGAGCTTGAGCGCTACTTCCTGTTCGTCGGCCATTCGCACCGCCCGATAAACCACGCCCATGCCACCGCGACCAAGCACCTCCAGCACTTCATAGCCGGGCACTACGGGTTCAGATTCGCCCGCAGCGGCTGGATGCTTCACAAACGAAGTCACCGCGCGCGCCACGCAGGCCGGGCAAAGGCCATCGACAGCGCGCAGGGTTGCGCCACAGGCTGGGCAGGTCGTGTTCATAAATCAGGCGTGTGATGGGCCAGCACATGCAGCAGATGCAAAAGCTCCGCGTCCACTTCGGCAGGCTCGTCCAGCGTCTCAGCCACCTGCGCGCGCAGCAGCTCTGCGAGCCTGCGACGTGCGCGGTGCTGCTCCACGGCCAGCGCGCCGCGTGTCATGCCGAGTTCCTGAGCCAGCGCAGACACATCGCCATACTCGGCGATCAGCAGGGTCGGTTTCAGTTGCTCGTAGATGTCTAGGCGCCCGCGTTTCAGATAACCATCTTTCAGCCCGGACAAAGCACGCTCCATCACCACCAACGCCCATTGCACATCATACTGATGATCCGCCACTTCGGGGGCTGGCAGCTCAGGAGCGTCATCAGCATCGAGCGCCAGCGGCTCCTGTCCACCACCACGCCGCAGCGCCGCGCCATCGCGCCGCCAGTGGTAGAGATGATGCCTGATCGCTGATTTCAAATACGCCCTCAGCCGTCCCTGCTCAGGCTGCGCACGCTGGAAGCCATCACGCCTCAAGAATGTGGCAAAGAAGTCCTGCGTCACATCCTCCGACTCCTGCTCCGGGCAGCCCAGCGCTCGCAGGTAGCCTGCCACAGGCTGCCAGTAAGCGGTGCAAAGCTGATCCAGCGCCACGCGTGCTGTGCCGAGGTCATTCGACTCGCGCGTGCGCAGCACTCGGCTCCACATCGTGGCGGGGAACGGGAAGGCATGACTGGAGGGCGCGGCAGACGGCATGTACACCTCACTTTAAACCCTCATTCGCCTGCGAGGCTGCATAAAAAATCGAATGTCTGTAACGGTCTTCAGCAAACCGGCCACCTGCGGATGAACCCCCAACTCATCCATGAAAGCGATCCTCCTTTTCACCCTGCTGTCCGTGACCGCCGCAACCGCCCAGCCTGCGCAGGTGCGCTATGGCATCGTCGTCCACAGCGAGCAGCCCGGCGGCGGCAGCAATGGCATCCCCGTCACACCAAACTTCAACGCCAGCGGTCTCACCGCGAAGCTGACCTATGTGCAGTGGCGCGAGGCCATCCTCCGCTTTGCCGAGATGTGTGCCGCTCGGACTCTGCCCTGGCAGTTTCAAACCGACCTCAACTTCGCCGAAGGCGTGGCACGCTACGAGATGCCCGGCGTGAATCAGGACACCAGCATCGCCAATGGCACCTTTCACATCGGCGGTGGTGTTTACAGCACGAACACTGGCGGCGTGAATGTGATCAAGTACCTACACGATCATCATCAGGTGAATCTCGATCCGCACTCGCATGAGCAGAACAGCCTCGTCCCCTACAACTACGCCGACGTGGCCTACCAGCTCGATGTTCGGCTCGACACCGACATCACCGGCGTGGTCGGCGGTCACATCTACGATCCCGCCAGCAGCGGCTACCAGGACTGGCCGAAGTTCATCGAGGATCGCGATGCCAATGGCCTCAATGACGGCCTCGCCTGCCTCAAATTCTCCACCACAGCACCGTCGTATCGCTGGAAACCCGTCATGCTCATGGGCGCGGGTTCGCTCAACCATGACAATGATTTGCACAGCTCCGGACTCTGGCGTCCACAGGATGCAGGTCACTTCACCACACCCTCGTCGGGTGACATCGCCGCCATCGGAAATTGGAGCAACGATCTCCACGAGCACGACCGCCTCCTGCGCCTGTTGGGAAACGGCACGATTCCCCATGAAGACAAACTTTGGACCATGGCCCGAGTGCTGAATCACCGTGACTTCGTGCAGACCGGCTACCTCACTTCGACGGCTGCGGCCATCCTCGATACCATCCAGCGCTGGCGTGATGCCGGCCGCTGTGAGGTGAAGACGCTTCAGGCCACCTATGATGAATGGATGAGTGCATTCAGCGGCACGCAGAGCCTTTATGAGCGGCCTGCGAACAACCTCGGCTTCTCGTGGAACTGGCAGGACTTCGCCTATCCTGAAAAGAGTGTCGAGGAACTGCGCACCTTGCTCAATCATCATGAATCCCTCGGCGTGCCTGTCGATTGCTTCTTCACCACCTGGCAGACCGACATCATCGAATCCCTCGCACCGGAGCTTCTCGGTCGTCTGCAAAGCTCCGCCGTCGTCAGCATGGCCTATCACGTCCGCGCGCCGAAGCCTTATGCCAATGGCTACGACTGGTTCACCGGCCAGTATGGGCGCTCCATGACGCTCGCCGACATCACGAACTATGAAGAGCACGGTCTCGACATGGTCACGGGCGAGCCAACCACAGTCAGCGGTGGCTTTTTGAAACTCACCAACCTCATGGGCCTAGCACCGCGGCTCGTCGGAGCCAACGCCACCGGAGCCATCGCCAGCACGGTGCATCAATACTTCCGCGAGGCAGGTGCGATCATGCTCGTCGAGCACAGTGATGCGGCCATCAATCTCGGTGACACACGCAACGGTCTTTTCCTCCGCCCCGAGTCGTATGACTGGAAACTCATCGAAACCTACCGTGCCGATGCAGGCCACGTCACATCCATCGACGGAGCCTTTGCGAATGCTCACAGCAGCACTGGTAATCTCGCGCCGTGGTTTGTCGGCGTGAAACTGCACGACAACGATCTCTTCGCCGATCAGTCCGCCTGGACCTATGTCTATCAGCCGTTGAATCGTCCTCGTCCCTGGGATCCCACGGCAAAGCCCGCGCTGCTGACCGAGACGGAGCGGACACTGCGCCGCAACTACTACCTGAATCTCGTCAGCGAGGCAGCCTCGCGCAGCGACGATCTCACCGTGGTGAACTCGCGTGACACGCTCAGCCTGCTCGGTGAAGACGAGCCGCGCCCCATCGGCCTCAGCCGCACGGAAGTCGCCGAAGGACAATCGGCGGCGACAGTGCTTGCCGAGATCACCGGCGGAGGCAGCGAGTCAGGAGTGAAGTGTGACTACACTCTCGTCTCCGGCACTGGCGATGCTGACAATGCCAGCTTCATCTTGAGCGGCAGCGACCTCACTGCCGCACACCCCCTCGATTATGAAACCCAGCCTGTGCATCATCTGCGCGTGCGCTGGACTGACGGCAGCGGCAGCAGTGGCGAGCGCGCTCTGACTCTGGTGCTGCGCAATGTCACCACCGATGACGACGATGCCGATGGCTTCACCGAAGAAGATGAAAACATCGCCGGAACTGATCCCCTCAACTCCACCTCCCGCATGGCCGTGAGCGATGTCTCACGCGCGGGCAATCAGGTCACGCTGAGCTGGAGCAGCGTCATCGGAAAGCAATATCGCGTTCGTTCCAGCACTGACCTCTCAAGCTGGACGGATGTCAGTGGCACGCTCGTCACCGCCACCACGGCCACGACTTCGCGCACCTTCACCGCCATGCCTGGCGAGCGGCAGTTTTATCAGATCATGGTCATCACACCCTGATGAATCCCACCGCTCACCTGAGATAGAGAATTCAAGCTGCGACAAAGAACCGTTCTCGAGGTGGCGTTTAGCCCACGTTGAAACACCTCCCGTCAATTTTGCTCCTGTTCGCTGCCACGCCTGTCGCGGCGGCGATTGACTTCAGCCGCGACATCCAACCGATTCTCAGTGAGAACTGCTATCACTGCCACGGTCCAGATGCCGCGAAGCGCAAAGGTGATCTCCGACTCGATGAAGAAAAAGCCGCGAAGAGCGGTAGCGCCATTGTTCCCGGCAAAGCCGATGAGAGCGAATTGGTGAAGCGTATCTTCAGCAGCGATCCCGAAGAGTTGATGCCCACGCCGAAGAGCAATCGCAAGCTCACCGAGGCACAAAAGCAGCTCGTGAAACAATGGATCGCTGAAGGTGCGAAGTGGGGTAAGCATTGGGCCTTCGAGCCGGTGAAACGCCCACCTGTGTCTGCGGGCGCAAAGCATCCGATTGATGCCTTTGTGAACCAAAAGCTCACCGAGGCAGGCTTGAAGCCAAACCCACGCGCCACGCACGAGACACTCGTGCGCAGGCTCTCGCTAGATCTGACGGGCCTTCCGCCGTCGGACTCGTCTGACAAGTCTGACCTGTCCGACATCATCGAACGTCTATTCGCCAGTCCGCACTTCGGCGAGCGCTGGGCCTGGGACTGGCTGGATGCGGCGCGCTATGCCGACAGCAACGGCTACCAGGGCGATCCCGAGCGCACCATGTGGCCCTGGCGTGACTGGGTGGTGAAGTCGATCAATGACAACATGCCTTATGATCAATTTACGGTCTGGCAGCTCGCGGGTGATCTCCTCCCGAATGCCACGATTGAGCAAAAACTGGCCTCAGGCTTCAACCGCAATCACATGATCAATGGCGAAGGTGGCCGTATCGCCGAGGAGACACGCGTGGAGAACGTGATGGATCGCGTCGAGACCACTGGCACCGTTTGGATGGGACTGACGCTGAACTGCACGAAGTGCCACGACCACAAATTCGATCCTCTCACACAGCGTGACTACTTCGCGCTCTATGACGTCTTCAATCAAACCAGCGAAGACGGCAAAGGCCGCAGCGGGCAGGCTGCACCTGCCATGGATATCAGCACGCCCTCCGAACTGGCGCGCACGGTCAAAGCCAATGCCGCTGTTGGCAAGATCGCCGCTGAGGTGGAGGCCTTTGAACTGAAAAAGTTCCCGCGCCCGGCTGGCAAACCACTCACCGAATCAGAGGCGATCAATCTACCCGGCAACCTGCCGAGCACCCTCGCCAAAGCTGAGCCGAAGAATCGCGGAGTCGATGCGCTCCTGGAGGCCATCGGCTACTTCAAGGGCAAGGATGCTGCCTATGTGGCCGTCCTGAACAAGCTGCTCGCCGCCCAGCGCGAGAAGACCGCCGCCAGCAATGCGGTGACAAAAGTCATGGTCATGGACACCCTGCCGCAGCCGCGCGAGACCTTCATTCTCGACAAAGGTGCCTACGACAAGCCGCTGACAACGAAGGTCAGCTTCACTACACCCGCTGTTTTGCCCGCCATGGCGAGGGATGCACCGAAAGACCGGCTCGGTCTCGCGCAATGGCTCGTGCGTCATGACAATCCACTCACTGCGCGTGTCACCGTGAATCGCTTCTGGCAGTCGATCTTCGGCATCGGGCTGGTGAAGACGGCAGAGGATTTTGGCGTGCAGGGCGAGATGCCACCACATCGTGAATTACTCGACTGGCTCGCCGCTGAGTTCATGGAGAGCGGATGGGATGTGAAGCATCTCCTCAGGATCATCGTTACAAGTGAGACGTATCAGCGGAGCTCATCGTTCGTAGTTCGTGCTTCAGCCCGCCAAGGACGCTCCGAGAACGGGCTGAAGCCCGAACTACAAACGGACCCGGACAACCGCCTGCTCGCACGTGGGCCGCGCTTCAGAATGCCTTCGTGGATGCTGCGGGATCAGGCACTGGCATTGTCGGGTCTTTTGAATCCGAAGCTTGGCGGGCCTTCGGTAAAGCCTTACCAGCCCGAGGGCATCTGGGAGGAGGCCACCTTTGGCAAGAAGACCTATGTGCAGGACCACGGAGATGCTCTTTACCGCCGCACGCTCTATGTGTTTTGGCGTCGCATCGTCGGCCCCACGATGCTCTTTGATAACAGCACTCGCCAAGTCTGCGCCGTCAAAGCCACGCGCACGAACACCCCCCTGCACGCGCTGGTGACGCTGAATGACACGACCTTCGTCGAGGCGGCCCGAGTGCTTGCCGAGAAGGTGCTGAAGTCCCCCGGCGACGACGCTCAGCATCTCCAGCACGCTTTCCACATCGTCACAAACCGGGTCGCCAAAGCGGAAGAACTCACCGTGCTTCAAAAGCAGCTCTCCAAGCTCCGCCAGCAATCCGCCAAAGATGCCGCGAAGCTTCTTCAAATCGGGGAGCACAAGTCTGACTCCAAGCTCAACGCCGCAGAAAACGCTGCATGGACGAGCCTCTGCCTCATGCTGCTGAATCTGGACGAGGTGGTAACGAAGGAGTGATCATCACTCGACCTTCCGCAGTGTCTTCGGCCATGGATCGTCAAAGCTGCCGCCGGCTTGCCAGCGTGCGATTTCTTCATCTGTGCAAAGGCAGGCTTCCAGTTCGGGCATGAAGACTTCGCGATCTCGCAGGGTGCCGATGACGGTGAGTTCATTGAGCCGATCTCCAAAGAGCGGATGCGAACCGACGATCTGCTCGCGAAGCATCGCCTTCTCTTCGGCGACGAGTTTTCCGAGCGGGTCCTTCAACAATGCGGCCTTCCAGTAGGCGAGCAGTTCGAGGTCGATGCCAGCCGCTGCCTGATTCCAGAGCAGCACCTGTTCATCTCGCGATGCCATCCATACAAAGCCTTTGCTGCGATGAATGCCCAGCCCGAGTCGCTCGTGGAAGAGACGCCAAAGTCGCCGTGGATGGAAGGGGCGAGGGTCACAAAAGACCGTGCTTCCAAGATCATAGGCCGCTGAGGAACCCAGTGTCTCAGGAGCACCCTCGCGCCAGTTTTTGGCCAGCAATCGTGAGCGCTCCATGCTGAATTTCCCCGTGCCCAGAAGCCGAGAAGAAGGCACCTGGCCGTAACTCGCGGCATGAACGTCAGCATGAGGGTTCAGGACCTCCAGACACTTCAGCAGGAAAGGCAGATCGTCGGGGCGGACACGGTCGGTCTTGGTAACAAGCAGGGTGCTGGCGAACTGGATCTGCTCCGCCAATAGGTTCTCCATGGATCGACGTTGCTCCTGTTCATTTTGGATCAGCTTTTCAAACAGCCGCTTCCCCGCGCCGTAGTCTTCGATGAAGGCCTTTGCGTCGATCAGCGTGACAAAGCTGTCGAGCTGGTAGTGATCATGGCGACGGGCGATTTCCTCAATGAGCGGCCAGGGATGAGTGCTGCCGGAGGTCTCGATGACCACCTGTTTCAGATCGTCCTGCGTCTGCCAGGAATCCAAAATCTCACAGAATGCCCTGCGCTGATCCCCGCTGATGGAGCCCGAATAGAGGCTGGCCAGGGTTCCTTGCTCTTCCGTGACGTGCTGGCCAGAGCGGACCAGATCGCCATCGACCTCCAGCTCTGCCATGTCGTTGACGATCACGCCGAGCTTCAGGTCGTCAGCATGGCGCAAAAGGCGGCGCAGGAGCGTCGTCTTGCCCGAACCCAAGAATCCAGAGAGGATCGTGATTTTTATCATAAAGCAATTTGATTGCATTAGCTAAAGAGCTAAACAAACGCAACTTAATTGCCTTTTATGAAAGCCTCGAAACTCCCCGTCACCGTCCTCTCCGGCTTCCTCGGCGCAGGAAAGACCACGCTACTCAATCACATCCTGCGCAATCGCGAGGGCCGCAAAGTCGCCGTGATTGTGAATGACATGAGCGAGGTCAATGTGGATGCCCAACTCGTGAAAAGCGGCGATGCCAAGCTCTCACGCACCGAGGAAAAGATGGTCGAGATGAGCAACGGCTGCATCTGCTGCACGCTGCGCGAGGATTTGATGCAGGAAGTCGCCACGCTGGCCAAAGAAGGCCGCTTTGACTCCATCCTCATCGAATCCACCGGCGTCTCCGAGCCCATGCCCGTCGCCGAGACTTTCACCTTCACCGATGACTCCGGCCGCAGCCTCAACGACCTCGCTCAGCTCGACACCATGGTCACCGTCGTCGATGCGCGGAACTTCCTCGAAGACTACCACAGCACCGAGGACCTCCAGGACCGCGAAATGGGCGTCACAGGTGAAGATGCTCGAAACATCGCGAATCTGCTCACCGATCAAATCGAGTTCGCCAACGTCATCCTCATCAACAAAACCGATGCCGTCAGCGCCGACGAGCTGGATGAAATCCAAGGCATCGTCCGCGCCCTGAACCCGAAAGCCAAGGTCCACCTCACCCAGCGCAGCGAGGTATCGCTGGAGAGCGTGCTCGACACCGGCCTCTTCGCCATGGCTGAGGCGGAGCAGAGTGATGGCTGGCTCGACAGCCTCCAGCAGCACACACCCGAGACGGAGGAGTATGGCATCAGCAGCTTCGTGTATCGCGCTCGCCGACCGTTTCACCCGCAGCGGTTTCAAGATTTACTCAAGTCTCCCTGGACCGGCGTGATCCGTGCCAAAGGAATGTTCTGGCTCGCCACGCGCAACGAGATCGCGGGTTATGTCTCGCAGGCCGGCGTGCTCCGCGACACCCGCGCCATGGGCTTCTTCTGGAGTGCCGTCGCAGAAAATGAGTGGCCGCAGGACGAGCAAAGTCAGGCCGAAATCCGCTCCCACATTCAGGGCATCTACGGTGATCGCCGCACCGAGATCGTCATCATCGGTCGTGAGATGGACAAAGCTGCCCTTACCACGAAATTTGACGCTGCTTTGTTGACGGAAGCCGAGTTCGAAAAAGGCCCCAACGCCTGGACGCAGCTTCCCGATCCCTTCCCGCAGTGGGTGCCGAATGAGCCTCAGGCCTCGTGAACACGCTTTGAGGTGTGCTTCGTCATCCACCGCTTCGCACACTCGCTTTGCTCGCGGGTTTCCAGGCAGCATTTCCGGCGGGCACGGATCCACTGCACCGGATCAGTCTTCGCGGGGATAAAGCCCGCCTTCGCACACCACGCGACGATGAACTGCCCCGTCCGGCCACAACCCGCCACACAATGCACCACCACCGCCTCGCGAGCCGCGTGGTGCTGGTCCATCAGGGTCACGAAGTGCTCGATCTGCGCATCTGTGGGCACCCCATAGTCCGGCACGTTGATGTGATGGTAGGCAAACTGGCTCGGCACATCGCGACGGTTGTCGAACTCACAGCAGTTCACGACCGCGCGGATGTTTTGCTCATCGTAAATGTCGAAGACATAAGGATCAGGCCACCACGAGGCAGCGATGACACCCTCGACAATCCAGGTGAAGGGCTCGGTGCGTTCGGGCTGACCTCGTTCAGGCCAATACCAAGGGCGGATCAATTGCGGCATTTTGTAAATGTCAGGCATGGAGGGCTTTTGAATTGCTCGGCTGGCCGCCAGAATAGCAAGCCGCAAGCAGAGCTGCTCCACCGACAAGGCAGCTCAAGGAGTCTGCGGCGACTTGAAATGAGGGCATCCCGGCATGGATGTCGATCCAAAGAAACAGCGGGCCAAAGGCCAGATACGCCCAGCCGCAGAATACGATGAGCGGACGGTAACGAACCACATCGCATGACATGAGCCAGAGCAGGACCGCCTGCGCCAGATAGACGCAAGAGGCACCCGAAGTCATGTAGATGAGCAAAGGTAAATGGGGTGGCTTACCAAAGCCCAGCAGCACCGAAAACTTTTCCACAGCCATCTGCGGCGCAAAAATGGCGGGCAGAGCGATGAATGAAACCGCAGAGATTATCCGCAGCACCAAACGCTGGAGTCTTGGGTTGCCGCGTTCGGATTTAGGCATGGGTTCGGCATCTTTCATGGAAGCGGGGACGACACACTTTGTGTAAAGCAAAATTCCGAGGATGCCATGGCAAGTCGAGACAGATGCAGATCACACCTTTGGCAGGGTGATGCGTTGCTTTTGGTCCTGATACTTGCCGGTGCGTTTGCGATAGCTGGTGGCACAGGGTTCACCTTGGAAAAAGAGCATCTGGACGATGCCTTCATCGGCGTAGATGCGGCAGTCGGCAGCGGAGGAGTTGGAGAATTCGAGGGTGAGATGGCCGCTCCAGCCGGCTTCGGCAGGAGTGACATTGGCGATGATGCCACAGCGAGCATAGGTGCTTTTGCCGACGCAGATGGCGGTGACATTGGAAGGCAGGCTGAGCTTTTCCACGGCGACGCCGAGACCGTAACTGCGGGCGGGCAGGATGAAGTAGGAGCCGCTGTCATCGGTCTCCAGCGCTACTTTTTCGAGGTTGCGTGCCTGGAAGTTTTTCGGGTCCACCACGGTGCCGGGGATGTGGCGGAAGACTTTGAATTCATGGCGTGAGAGTCGCAGGTCGTAGCCAAAACTGCTCATACCATAAGACAAGACTTCCGTGCCATCTGGTTGCTTTCTCACGAGATTTGGCTCGAAGGGCTGAATCATGCCGCAGCGGGCGAGTTCGGTGATTTGGAGGTCATTGAGGATCATGTCGGCGACTCTTTTACTGCAACATACTTGCATTACAATCAAAGAGGCTCAACATGCCCCCATGCCCACCTACCTTTACGAAACCCTGCCGCCGACGCCGGAACTCCCGGTGCGGCGTTTTGAGCTAAAGCAGAGCATGCGCGATGCCGCGCTGACGCACGATCCCGAGACAGGTCACCCGGTGCGCCGCGTGCCGCAGGCCAGTTTTTATCTCGGTGGCGTGCGCAGCCTGCCCGTCGCGCCGCTTGATGGCGGCGGCTGTTGCGGGCCGGGCGGCGGGGCCTGCCATCATTGAACCCGAAACGCTTCCATGAACATCTCCTCCGGCTTCCCCACCTCTTTCGCTGAGTTTTGCTATCTCATCACGCAGCGCTGCGACACGGCACTGACACGCGCTTACTGCAAGGAACGCATCGCCGCGCTGAAGGACAGCTCCATCCCTGCCACTCGCGACTTTGTGAAGGCCTATGGCGATCCCCACTGCCGCCAGGTCATCGCCTGGTATGAACAAGCCGCCCGCGAAGCCCTCGCCTGATTCAAGCCTTCGTCATTCACCATTGATCATTCGTCATTCTCTCTTCCCATGTCCCGTCTTCCTGTCACCGTTCTCTCCGGCTTCCTTGGCGCTGGCAAAACCACACTGCTCAATCATGTCCTCAACAATCGCGAAGGCCGACGCGTGGCCGTGATCGTGAATGACATGAGCGAGGTGAACATCGACGCCGCGCTGGTGGCGAACGGCGGTGCCAATCTCTCCCGCACGGAGGAAAAAATCGTCGAGATGAGCAATGGCTGCATCTGCTGCACGCTGCGGGAAGATTTGCTCGTCGAGGTCAACCGCCTGGCCAAAGAAGGCCGCTTTGACTACCTGCTCATCGAGTCCACCGGCATCAGCGAACCGCTGCCTGTGGCCGAGACCTTCACGTTTGAAGGCGAGGACGGAAAGAGCCTCAGCGAGATCGCCCGGCTGGATACCATGGTCACCGTGGTCGATGCCAAAAACTTCCTCCACGACTACAACGAGGCCGATTCGCTGCAAAAGCGCGGTCAATCTCTTGGCGAGCAGGATACACGCACAGTGACGGACCTTCTCATCGATCAGATCGAGTTCTGCGATGTCATCGTGCTGAACAAAGTGGACCTCATCAGCGAGGCCGAGCGCACCCTGCTGCGGGAGGCACTCACCAAGCTCAATCCTCGCGCCCGCATCGTGGAGTCGGAGATGGGACGCGTGCCTCTCGGCGAGGTGCTCGACACCGGACGCTTCAGCTTTGAGGAGGCCTCACGCGCCCCCGGCTGGCTGAAGGAGATGCGTGGCGAGCACACGCCGGAGACGGAGGAATACGGCATCTCCAGCATGGCCTACAAATCGCGGAAACCCTTTCACCCGCAGCGCTTCTGGGACTTCCTGCATGAGGAATGGCCCGGCATCATCCGTAGCAAAGGCTACTTCTGGCTCGCCACGCGCATGGGACTGGCGGGCATCTGGAGCCAGGCGGGCGGTCTCGCCACGCATCGCTGTGCGGGCTTCTGGTGGATCAGCGCCCCGAAGTCCGGCTGGCCGCAGCGCATCGAGGATCGCCGCCAGATCCTCGACAACTTCGTGGAGCCCTACGGCGACCGCCGGCAAGAACTCGTCTTCATCGGCATCGGCCTCGATGTCGCCACGCTCACCGAAAAACTCGATGCCTGCCTGCTCACCGATGAAGAGTTCGACGCAGGCCCCGGCGAGTGGGAAAACCTACCTGATCCCTTCCCCCGCTGGCACATCCAGGCCGCCGTGGATGCCCACCATGAGCATGGCCCTATCCATGCCGAGGTCCCCGGTGCCGAAGAAGAGACGCCCACGCCCTGGCTGCGCTAACAACAAGTCTGCCCATGATCACTCGTCACATTCTCCTCCTCGGCGTTCTTTGCTTCGCCGCCTGTAAAAAAGCAGCCGAGCAGCCTCAAACGGTTGTCTGGCAGCAACTGACGGCTTTTGATGAAATCGCGGCAAAGGCTGAGGGACTCGCGCAGGTGGGTGATCTGGCGGCCTTGCGGCAAATGCAGCCTGAAGTGGTCAAAACGGGAGCCGCAGTGACTCCGGACACGATTCCGCCGAATGCGAAAAACCCGGCGGGCCTTGCTGAGCCTCTTGCAGACCTAGCTGAACTCATCGCCAAGCTCTCCGCTGCTGATTTGAATGAGGAAGACCTGAAAACCTACACTCTGGCGCTGCATCCGCTGGTGGCAGTGATGATGACAGAGGCTGGTATGCCTCACATCCATGCCAATGAAGGCCCGCACGGCGGCTTCTTCCATCCCGTCTTTGGCAGCGATGGCAAACAGGCTGCCACGCTTGAGATCAAGCTGCATGACGACGCGGGTGATCTCGAAGTCTGGCTCGTCAAAGGCGGTCGCGATGGCCCGGCGCTCGATCTGCCGCTCGACAGCGTGCTAAAGCTCGACTTCCCCGATTTGAAGCGTCAGATCGAGCTCCGCGTGCGTGATCGCGAGAAAAACGCTGGCGAAGACGGCGTCTCCAATCTTCGCAACGGCCAGACGAACTACTTCATCTTCCCCGGCGAAACCGGCTCCGATGCGAAATGGCTCATGGGCGTGAACTTTGCCGCAAAAGCCAAGCTCACACTGCCCGGCGGACTCAGCAGCGAGGTCTTTGTTTTGAAGCCGCATGTGCATCATGAATGACGCCGTGATCCATCTTCATAGCCTGCGGCATAGGTTGGCACCTGGTGTGTTTTTCATGCTGGATGAACTGTGTGTGGCTGCGGGAGAATCCGTGGCTCTCACGGGGCCGAGTGGCTGTGGAAAAAGCACGCTGCTCAATCTCATGGCGGGTCTCACGCGCTTCCATGCTGGCAGTGTGAGAGTGCTTGGCACGGAAGTGGGCAGTCTCGGCACGGCGGCGCTGGATCAGCATCGCGGCAGGCACATCGGCATGGTGTTTCAGAGCTTTCACCTGCTCGGCGACTTCACTGCCTTGGAGAATGTGCAGATCGGGCAGCGCTTCTCAGGCCGTGAAGGAGGTGCTTCTGAGATGCTGGCGCGGGTGGGCCTCTCCCACCGGCTGCACACGCGGGCCAGTCGCCTCTCTGTGGGGGAGAGGCAACGTGTCGCCATCGCCCGCGCCTTGGTTGGCAGGCCGGAGATCCTCCTCGCTGATGAACCTACCGGCGCGCTGGATCCGAAAACGGGCCGCCAAGTCTTCGACCTCATGCGTGATCTCGCCCGCGAGCACGATGCGACTTTTTTGATGGTCACGCATGATCTGGCCCTGGCCAAAGAGCTGCCGCGCCAGTTCGACTGCTCCACACTCATCCGCAGTGAGGAGGGAGAAGCATGACCCTCCCGCGCATCGCCTGGCGTTATCTCACGGCGCGGCCGTTGGTCACGCTGCTCACGCTGGCGGGCATCGCGCTCGGGGTTGCACTCATCGCGGCGGTGCTCACGCTGCGGCGGGAGACGGAGCGCACGTTTCAAAGAGAGGCTGGGCTCTTCGACCTCGTCGT
>NZ_JBILYB010000244.1:0-5339 GCF_044378005.1 Prosthecobacter sp. | reverse complement strand
AAGTGGCACCTGGGCGGCACCGCTCCGTTTCATCCGCAGCGGCGTGGCTTTGATGAGTTCTTCGGCTTTTTGCACGAGGGGCATTTTTATGTGCCGCCGCCGTGGCAGGGCGTGACGACTTGGCTGCGCCGCAAGACCCTGCCGGATGGCGGCCAGGGTCGGTGGACCTCACCCGATGGCCGTATCGTATGGAGCACTCATCTCGGCTCGAACGAACCCGAATACGACACGGACAACCCGCTGTTGCGCAGCAGTCAGCCCGTGGACGAACATGCGAACCTCACCGATGTCTTCACGCGTGAAGCCTGCGACTTCATCGACCGGCATTCCGCGCAGCCGTTCTTTCTTTATCTCGCCTACAACGCCGTTCACAGCCCCATGCAGGCCACGGATGATTACCTGAAGAAGTTCGCGCACATCGAAGACATCCAGCGCCGCATCTTCGCCGCCATGCTCGCGCATCTCGATGACAGCGTGGGCAGGATACTCGCGCAAATCCGCAACAGCGGCATCGAAGAGAACACGCTCGTTGTTTTCCTCAGCGACAACGGCGGCCCCACCCAAGAACTCACCTCCACCAATGCTCCGTTGCGCGGAGGCAAAGGCGAACTCTGGGATGGCGGCATTCGCGTGCCCTTCATTGCGTCGTGGAAGAATCACATCAACGCAGGTCAGGTGGTGAATGCACCTGTGGCGTCCATAGACGCCACCGCGACCGCGCTGAAAGTGGCTGGTGCTTTAGCTCCAAAGCCTTCAACCAAAGCCGAAGTCACCTTGGACGGCATCAACCTCATGCCCTTGCTCACGGGCAAGGCCACGCAGCTGCCCGAACGTCCCTTGTTCTGGCGCGTTGGCAAAAAGAACGCCCTGCGTCTCGGCGACTGGAAGCTCATTCGGGATGGCAAGGAGTGGCAACTCTACGATCTCACGCATGACATCAGTGAGATCAAAAATCTCGCCACCCAAGAACCCGCCCGCGTGCAGCAACTATCAGCGCTCTGGGATAAGTGGAACGCCGAACAAATGGAACCGCTGTGGAGATAAGGCACCCACTTTGATGAAGCTCACACTCAAACTCCTCACCGCCCTGCGGCTCACGCCGCTGGCAGTGGTCCACGCAGCATGAGTTTCCATGCCTACTGCGCCAGGCAACCACGACGCCCACGACTACGCTGAGCGCATCCGCGATGCGGCGGCCACGCCGCTTGCAGGAACTCCGGGAATGCTGTGGACTGAGCAAATACAGCCTTGCTCGTGAGAGGGGCATCAGTTGGGAATCCAACGGCAGGACCAAAGGCCGATTCAGCTTCCTGTTCAATGCCACATTTTCAAATGCTTACATTGCTCCACTTCGCTATTCAGGAATGGTAATTTTCAATGCCCCCCTCGCTCCTCGAACAACTCCTCACCCTGGTCGAAGACGAGGGGCCGTGGCGCCTTAGCTTTTCGGACCTAGCAGGGTTGGCACGACGGGTGCCGGATCTGGCTTTGCCGGAGGAGTGGAAGATTCATCGCTGTGAGTTTTGCGTGTTGGCGAAAAGTGGAGCGACGCTGCGCGGGTGTCTGAACAACAAACATGCGGTCAATCGGGTGCTGATCCGGCGTGGGGTGGGCTTTGTCGGGCAGTGTCATCTTGGGCTCACGGACATGGTGGAGCCGCTGGTGGTGCAGGGGCGTGTGCTGGGGGCTTTCTACTATGGCTCGGTGATCGTTCGCGGGACCGAGGCGGAGGCGGAGTGGCGCATCCGGCGGTATGCGCAGCGTCGCGGAGTGCCTGCGGAGCCGTTGTTGCAGCAGATGATGAAGACAACGCACGTCGAGGGGGCGGAGATCGAGCCGCGTCGTACGAGGTTGCGCCTGGTGGCGCAGATGGCCGCGCGGTTGGCGGAGGCCTGGGGGGTGCCGCTGGAAAATGACCTGCCGCGACGGGGCGGGCTGCCGTGGATTTCCGCGATGGAGTTTCCAGTGATGCTGCGGCGTGCGATGGAGCTTGTTCACCATCATTATGCCGAGACGATGACGCTGGCTGGCGTGGCTGAGTACCTGAAGGTGAACGCGGACCATCTGGGCCGACTCTTCCGCCAACACACGGAGGGCACGCTGGCGGATTTTCTCGGTCGTGTCCGGGTGAATCATGCCTGCCGGATGCTGGAGAGCGGTCGCTACTCGGTGGGCGAGATCGCGCTGCGTGTGGGTTTTGCGGACGCAGCTCATTTTGGCAAGGTCTTCAAGCGTCTCATGCACTGCACGCCGGGCGAGTATGCGGCGCGTGCAGCGGCCTGACAGCGGGTCGGATTCAGACCAAAGATCAGTCGTCTGGAGACATGGAAAAAAGCCGGTCACTCGGCAAGATCATCGTTCGATGAAAACCACGTTGGCCGCCTCGCTTTTGCTCGTCGTCTGTTCGCACGCCGCTGATCCGCTCAGCGTCTCCGGCATTTATCCGCATCTCACGGTCTTCAACTCCGACCCGAAGCGCGAGAGGTCGGCCATGGAATGCGGACTCGGCGCGGCGGTGCCGTGGGCGGGGAAGCTGTGGAGCACGACTTACACGTCCCACGACCTCGGGCGCGGCAATGACAAGCTCTTCGCCATCCTGCCTGATATGTCGCTGGAGATCCGGCCGGAGAGCGTGGGCGGCACAAATGCCTGCCGGATGATTCATCGCGAGTCGCGGCAGTTGTTGATCGCCTCGTATGCCATTGATGAGGCGGGCAAGGTGCGCGTCATCCCGCGTGACAAGCTGCCCGGACGGCTCACCGCGTTGGCGCGGCATCTCACCGACCCGGAGCACAAGGTGCTCTACCTCACGCAGGAAGGCGCGGTGTATGAGGTGGACGTGCATTCGCTGGCGGTGACGGAGCTTTTTAAGAAGCCGCTGCCCGGCTGGCACTACAAAGGCGCGTGGACAGCGCAGGGGCACTTCTTCATCGCGGCGAATGGTGAGGAGCCTGCGCCATCGCCTTTTTGGAAAGTGGACTACACCAGCGCGGCGACGAAGTTCGAGACGGAGAAACTGACGTGGCCGTATCTGCAAACGCCGTATCAACAGCTCGCCACGCCTCGCCAGACCGGGCAGACGATGTGGCGCGGCATCAGCGAGGACATCGGCAACCTCGGCGAGTGGGATGGCAAAGCGTGGCGCATCCTCTCGCGTCGGCAGCACCTCGACATCACCGGCCCCGGCGGACTCACGGGCCCGAAGAGCGATGACGAACCCGTCTGGGCGCTCGGCTGGGACCTGCGCTCGGCCTTCATCAAGGTGCGCGAGAAATCCGGCAGGTGGACGACTTATCGCCTGCCCAAATCAAGCTACACCGCCGATGGCGTGCATGGCTCGAACACCGAGTGGCCGCGCATCTGCGACGTGGGCGATGGCCCGCGTTTGATGTTCCTGCACAACGGCCTCTACGAGCTGCCCACCGGCTTCCGCGACGGCCACAGCGGCGGTTTGCGGCACATCGCCTCCACCCTCGTCACCGTCACCGACATGACGAAATGGAATAACCAACTCGTCTTCAGCCAGCAAGCGACTTCGGTGCACGGCATCCCTTTCGCCGTGCCCGGCCAGCCGCATTCAAACCTGCAGTTCCTGCAACGTGATGACCTGCCATCGTGGGGGCCCGCCGAAGCACGCGGCGGTGTGTGGGTGGAAGATGCGGTGAAAGCGAACACGCCGAGCGATGCCATCCTCATCGGAGGCTATGAGCAGCGCTGTCTGCACCTCGTCAATCACGGCGATGCCGCGGTGAGTTTCACCATCGAGACGGATGCCGATGGCAGCGGTCAGTGGAAAGAACTCACCACCCGCGAGCTGCCAGCCAAAGGCTACTCGCCCCTGATCTTCCCGAGCGACCTCAAAGCCCAATGGTTGCGCGTGAAGGCGAACGCCGACGGCATCGCCACCGCCTTCCTGCACGTCTCGACTTCGCGCCGTTCCTCGCTCGATGAAGCTCGCCTCTTCGACGGCCTCACCACCGCCTCCGAATCCATGACCAGCCTTGGCGGCATCATCCGCGCGGGATTCCCGACGACCAACCTGCAGTTCCTCACCCGCGATGGCCGCTACTTCGAGGTGGATGAAAAGCTCGCCTTCCACGCCATCGAAGCGCCAGCCGAAGTCGCCAAGCTGCAAGACACGCACGCCTTGAAGAACGAGTTCACCGAAGACGCCGCATCGATCATTGTGACTCGCTACGACGGCCAGCGCTTCCGTTTGCCGAAAGGTGACGCCGCCCTCAGCGACGCACCCGCCTGCCGCAGCATCCGCGAGTGCATCCAGGAGCGCTACCTCGCCAACTACCACGGCACCTTTTACGAAGTCCCTCGCGGCGGCACGTCTCCCTCCGGCCAGCGCAACATGCCCGACTTCCAGCGCATGAAGCCCGTCGCCACGCACCATAAACCCATCGCCGATTACTGCGTCTGGCGCGGCATGCTCGTCCTCAGCGGCGTGAAACCCGATGCCGCCAACGACGGCCACATCTTCGGCAGCGCCGATGCCAAACTCTGGTTCGGAGCCATCGACGATCTCTGGAAACTCGGCCAACCGCGCGGCCTCGGCGGCCCATGGCGCGACACCGCCGTCCAAGCCAACCAAGCCAGCGATCCCTATCTCCTCACCGGCTACGACCAGAAGACCCTCACCCTCTCGCACGATGCCAAACAGCCCGTCGAGTTCTCCCTCGAAGTGGACTTCTACGCCGATGGTCAATGGCAGGCCTACCAGCACCTCACCGTCGAGCCCGGCAAGCCCCTCGTGCACCAGTTCCCCCAAGGCTACGCCGCCCACTGGCTCCGCGTGAAGGCCAGCGCGGACTGCACCGCAACGGCGCAGCTTGAGTATCGGTGAGGTTCCAAAGTGGCTGGGGCTTGAGCCGAATCTTCCCGGAATGCGGCCAAAGCCGCAGCCACCTTATGCGAGCCGTTGCGAAAGCTGCTCGGCGAACTGTTTCACTTTGGCCCCGAGCTTCTCCAGGTTGGCTGGCGTGACGCGATCCGATGGACCGCTGATCCAGATGGCGGCGACGGGCTGGCCGCGATGATCGAAAATAGGTGCGGAGACGCAGGCGAAGGTTTCGCTCTCTTCGCCGCGGTCGAGGGCGTAGCCTAGCGCACCGCTTTCTCGCCCACCGGCAGGGATGACTTCCACGTCACCGAGAAGTTCGCGAAACTTTGGGGGAAGTGAGGGGCTAAAGCGGTGAAATGAGAAGAGCCGAGAAGGAAATAACAGGCTTTCCGTCCGTACCTTGGTTTTGCCAGTTAAGGACTCGAGAAGGGTGCGTTTCGCATGGCGTCGGGGGATCAAGATGATCCAGGCAATTTTAATGCTGTGAATG
>NZ_JBILYB010000243.1:0-5356 GCF_044378005.1 Prosthecobacter sp. | reverse complement strand
TGCGCACACGACCGCGTGCGTCCCGTTTCAAAATCGTGATTTGGTTGTCCATAACGTGGGACATCCCTGACTCCCCACGCGCCCCGTTCCAACCGCGTTCCTATGGGCGTTACGGTGACGCTTACATCGCTTCGCTTTCCGATGCAGATGGAATGTTTGAGATAGCAGAAGCGGATGTAACTCGATTCGATGACCATTGTAGGCACTGTAGCGGCAGAAGAATCACAAGTGCCAAGCAAGCTAAGGCTAGCGATACAAAAGCTAAATGTGATGAAAACAATGCACTAGCTGGAGGAGTCTCATTTTTAGCCTTCAAGTGCTGCTCCATAAACTTTAGGTGCTTTTGTATGGCTAAAGCGTCTTTGGGATCGTGAAGAAAATTGATCTTGGGCAAGTCGCTTGGATCAGCATTAAGTGACGATAAATCATCGTTTCGTGGCACACCGTTGTCTCTATTCATGGCGTAAATCTGGCTCTCATGATTCCAAACTTAGCCGTCACATCGATGAAGTCTCCCAAATTATGGCCAACTGTCTGTCCCTCTTTTGAGGTTTCGCTTCCTAAAGTTCGGTGAATGAGCCGCGATAGGCTTCCGGGTGTCTCGCGCTGTGCAGCAGGGCTCCAAAGTAGAGCACGTCGTCCTCGACCAAATAATAGATGATGTAAGGGAAGCGGGGAACGAGGCAGCGACGCACACGCCCATCAAACACGCGCCAGCGCAGTGGGTCCGCCTGAATCTCCAAAGCCGCGTTTTCGACGGTCTGCACGAAGCGCCGACCCAGCGCCTTGTCCTCGCCGCTGTAGCGCCCGGTCACGCAGCACAGCTCCGCCTGGAATTGTTCCGAATAGACGATTTTCATGCAGCCAGGGCCTTGGCGGCGGCAAAGACCTCGTCGTGGCTCAAGCCCTTTTCACGCCCGGCTTTGAAGGCCTCGAAACGTCTCTCGACTTCGGCGGAGATCGTGGCGTCGTTTTCCCACTGGGCGGGCAAGTCGGCATCCACCGTTTCCCAGATGATTTCAGCCAAAAAACGCCGCTCTTCAGTGGGGAGACGCGCGACTTGAGCAAAGAGTTCTTGGGTTGCCATGATGGAGGAAGATAACGGACCGCTTCTACAAAGCCAAGCGTGGATTTTGCTGCGAACGCATAGGCTGGGGTCAGTGCAACTGACTAACAAATCACGCACCTTGCCCATCGCATTCAGGAGCCCATGCTCCGTCTCTCCAGGCACCTTCGCTCGCGGCGCTTTGTCCAGCCCGGTCTTCCCGGACGACCGACGGCGGTCAGGGCTCCTCCGAGCCATTCTGCTGCCCCCATTCTTTTGCCATCCAGCCACACGACCTCTCCTCCGGGCCATCCAAGCGAAAGCAGTCGAACCGCCCTGAAGCCCAAGGCAATGCTCAATCCGGTGGAGGAACCTGAACCTGCGCCAAGCCACCCAAGAAGAAGAGGGTGCCCCACCATGCTTTTTCTCCTGCGGTGAGGCGTCGCCTACTATCGAAGCCCGTGGCTTTTTTCGCCTCGCCAGTGAGGACACCCGGCTCCCAGCCGCGCACGGCGTGCTTTGGCACGAACAGGCGTTTGCCATCGCGCTGGTCCGTGAACCAGGTCCCGTCACGGTCGGTGCGCGGACGTTCGGCTCCGTAGCCCGTGGGGACATAAGTCGGCGGTGGGCTGGCGACCTGCTGCCAGAGGTGGAGGCTGTTCCAATCGGCATCTGGCTTCTTTCCAGTGCTGCATGAGGCGCAAAGCAGCGCAGCCAGCAACCAGCAGGCTCCACGGCTGAAAGCCAACCAGGTGCGAGACGGACTCCTGACGGTGCCTGGCAAAACGTTTCCAGCAGGCAGGCGAGCAACTCCGGAAAGAAGATCGTGGGTGGTCATGATGGCCTTCTGTAACCCAAGTCGGTTGGGGCGCGAACGGTCTTTGGGCGGCCAGGGGCAGCCAACGAATGGGCAAAGTGTCTGTCCCTCCATCAAGGATTCCTACAGGTCGGTGAATGAGCCGCGATAGGCTTCCGGGTGTCTTGCGCTGTGCAGCAGGGCTCCCAAGTAGAGCACCTCATCCCTCGACCCAAGAGCCGATGATGCCAGGGAAGCGAGGAACGAGGCAGCGACGCACGCGCCCATCAAACACACGCCAGCGCAGTGGGTCTGCCTGAATCTCTAAAGCCGCGTTTTCGACGGTCTGCACGAAGCGCCAACCGAGCGACTTGTCCTCTATTGAGGTGTCCGCCCGTGACAGCCGAATGAAAGCAAGAGGCCGCCCACTTGAAGCGCGGTCGTCCGCCGCCGCGAGGTGGATGGCAGGGCAGGCTTGCACTATCTTCGTCAACCTGCCAGCTTCTTTGAGTTCATGCGCACAATCGCCAACGCCGAAATCATTTTGCCGCACGCCAAGATGGGAACACGGGTCGCCCCAATGGCCCTGCCTGTCGAGGTTCGGTGGATTCAGCACCTGTCGGAATGGGCTTTTGTGGAAGAATGGCAGAGGCAGCTCCGAAAAAGCAGCAGCCCGAGAGCAAACGATTCCGTCGAATACGCCCTGCAGGCCAGACGGCGCTGGAAATTCGTCCGCGAACAAGGTTTCGCTCCTCCCAGTCTGCGCGAATTCGAAGACGACATCCAGCGTGAGCCTCGTGCAGACCTTGGGTTTGCCCTCTCACTGGCAAACCCCATCCATACCGGTCACGAACATGCCTTTGGTTTTGTCTTCGTTCGCAGGACATTCTGCAATCATCTGTTTCTTGAGTTCCTCGCCGCGAGTCCCTCCACAGAAGAAACCATCATAGGTGTTGGTACGCAGCTTATGTTGACGCTCGCGCTTTTGGCCCGGCGTTGGAGATCGGCGGAGCTTTGGGGCGAATGCACCCTCGTCTCGACGAGCTTCTATTCCGGCCTGCTGAAGAAAGCACGGGAGGCTCAGCAACAGGGAGCTGCCACGCCGTTCGCGGATCGTTTCGTTTTTGACCTGTCGGACATGGAAGCCCTGCTCCAACGACCGAAAGCTCCGCTTCTGGTGTCGGAGTGACTGCCTGAAACTGGAATTGACCCTCATTGCCTGAAGCACTACTCTCCGCCCATGAACGAAATGGCCCAACTCTCCGATCTTTTTTCCGCAGAGGATGGACTGAATTTTAACACCGGCCGCGCCGCCAGAATGGCCTCCGCCGGGAAAACGGCTTCAAAGCCTCCCATGCCCATGCGGAAAGTTCGTGAGACAGTTCGAGTGAAGAAGGCACGCCAAGTGTTGGTGCGGGCAAAGTCAGTCGCCTGATGGGGCCTGGCAATGACAGAGACAAAGACAATGCGTCTCTCCTTGATTGAGGCTTGCTACAGGTCGGTGAATGAGTCGCGATAGGCTTCTGGGTGTCTCGCGCTGTGCAGCAGGGCTCCCAAGTAGAGCACCTCATCCTCGACCAAAGAGCGATGATGCCAGGGAAGCGAGGAACGAGGCAGCGACGCACGCGCCCATCAAACACCCGCCAGCGCAGAGGGTCTGCCTGAATCTCCAAAGCCTCGGTCTCACCACGGAATTCTCAGGGCCACAGGCCCGCTCGATACCAGCCTGGGCCAATGGCCCAGGGAACCAGCACGACGACCGCCCGGTAAGTAGAGGGCTGAAAGCCCGACTTATGCTCCTAGCACCTCGTGCATGGCTCGGGCCTTCAGCCCTCGGTCATGGCAGATTTGAGGTGGCTCGGCACCTGGGGCTGATCGCCCCAGGCTGGTATGAATCGCGCCGTTGGCGCTCAATCAACTGCCTATTTAGAAGAGCCAAGTGTCTGTCCCTCTATTAAGACACGCGATTGAGAGGGTCGTGCTCCCCGTCTCCATCCTTGCCAAAGACCCACGAGAGCAGCATCCTAACCACATGAATCCGCAAATCGCAGCAGCACTCACCCCCGAGCCGTCGAAGGGGCTGCTGGCGCAGTCGTTGACGTTGGCCGCCAACGCTGAGGCGACGGATGAGAGCTGGTTGAGCACCTTTGGCTGGGCGAAGAATAATCCTGACTATGACGCCGCCATGAAACTCGGCGAGCAGTGGAGGCAGGACGTGAACCGCCAGTCGTTGGATGAGATGAATCGTCGCGATGGTCATTCTTGATACCAATCACTATTCCGAGCTGGATCGCGGTTCGTCGGCTGGAGCACTGCTTCGTGAACGTCTCCTCAGTCGCGGCGAGCAACCCTGGCTGACGGTGATGACTGCCGAGGAAGTCCTGCGGGGTCGGCTGGCCCAGGTCTCCGCCGACAAAGATCGTCTGCTCATCCATTACGATCTCTTTCTCACCGGCCTGCTCACTCTCGCCAAGTGGCGGTTCCTGCCCTGGACACAAGCCGCGCAGGAGACCTTCGACATGCTGCACTTCCAGCGCGTGCGCATCGGCACCATGGATCTGCGCATCGCCAGCCTCGCCGTGACTCACGAGACTCTGCTGCTCTCCCGCAACTTGGTCGATTTTCAAAAGGTGCCAGGACTGCGGGTGGAGAACTGGCTGGATTGATACCTTGGATACACAGCCAAGACACGCGGCCTCACTTCGGCCGTTTCGACTTGTCCTTGCCCTGGTGAAGGTTGGCGATGGCTGCGTTGATCTTCTGTTCCATCTTGTCCTTGTTGCCGGCTTTCAGCTCCTTGATGGCCTCGTCGATTTTGTCGATCACGTCTTCTTTGTCTCCACCCTTGTTTCCTTTGTTGGCCTTGCTGATGCGGTTTTTGGCGGACTCCAGCAATGGCATGGGGTCGGCGGCTTTCTTGGCGGCCTGGAGTTCGTCGAGGGCTTTGCGCTGTTGCGGCAGATCGGCGTGGAGAGGCGTGGCGGAGATGCCCAGTATGAGCATGACGAATGAAGCGTGGAGCAAGATGCGGAGGCGTTGTTTCATGGCAGTGGATGGGTTCGATCAGGCGCACATGGAAGGAGCATTCTCTCACCGGAGGAATGCTCCTGCACCCGATGTCGGTGTGCTCATGACGAGGATATCGTCGTCGTTCTTTCGCCCATTCCCTTCCGCCCAAAACGATAAGATTCCAAGCATGCAGGTGAATGGCACTCGGTTAAGGCGGAAGATCGTCCCGGCATCGGGTGCGGACGCACCACTCCATGAAAAAGCGGCCCAACTTTCGTCGGGCCGCATTCGTGTGTGTGCGGTTTCGCTCTGTCGGCTAGTAGGTGCGGGTGGTCTGGGTTTCCACGGTGGCAGAGAGCGGGACGAGTGAGGTCGGTGAACTGACCGTGGTTTCTTCGGTCGTGGTCGTGGTGGTGCTGCCGCGGTTGTGGCGATGATCTTCATCATCGTCGTCATCGTGGTCGTAGCTCTCGCAGTTGGAGAGGCAGATCAGGCTGGCACCTGCC
>NZ_JBILYB010000242.1:0-5360 GCF_044378005.1 Prosthecobacter sp. | reverse complement strand
CAACAAGGTGTCCCAGCGCGACTGACGCTCCTCGACAACGAGGCGCAGCCGCGCTGCTTCTGCAGCGTCGTGATCCTTGATCCAGGCCAGGGTGGCTTCGATTTCGGCGCGGTCATTCTCGCCGATCCTTGGCTGCTTGAGACGCTGGAGAATATCGTTTGCCGCCCCCTGAATGAGAGTGCGCTGGAAAATCGCCGCCTGGGGAGGGTCGTAACTGTTGAGCTGATCGATCAGACGATCCGTTTCTTTTAATTGGGCTGAAGACAAGGCAGCCACCGGAATGTTTACCCCGATCTGCTCACGCAGGCGGGCCACTTTCATGTGCTGTGCATCCAGGTTCAGACGAGCGATGGCCAGCAGTGCCAGTATGACTCCGGCCCCTGCTGCCATGCAGAGCAATGGCCGCTGTTTGGCTCGTCGTGCAGCATGGCGGATTTTTGAGATGGGCCGTGCCAGCACCGGTTCTCCACGCAAATAGCGGGCGAGATCCTCTGCCAGGGCTGTGCCGTTGGCATAACGCTCGGAGGGCCGGTGAGCGATGGCCTTCAGACAAACGCGCTCCAGATCGCGATGAATACGCCGAGCTCCCGATAGGAGAATGCTGGGCGGGCTTTCTTTTTGATGCTTGGGCAGCACCTCGGCCAGTGTGCTGCCGTAGGGTAGCTCTCCGCACAGCAATTCGTAGAGCATGACGCCGAGCGAATAGACATCGGCCGTGGGACTGATCTCTCCGGGCGCTCTCGGCTCTGTGTCACTTTCGGTGGTGGTGGCGCGTGTGAATGTCTCGACGCCCTTCACGCCGAGGATCTCCGGGGCCATGTAGGCAGCGGTGCCGAGCGCCTGCTGGGTGCGGGTGAGGGTCACATCCTCACGCCCGCGCACAATGCCGAAGTCCACGATCACCGGCTCTCCGCAGCCCTCACGCACGAGCACATTGGCTGGCTTGAGATCCCGATGCACGAGACCGAAGCTGTGGAAATAGCCCGCCGCACGTGCCACCTGCTCGATGAGTCCCACCCGCGCATTGTGGCCTAAGTCGAGATCCACGCACCAGGCGCGCAGGTCCATGCCTTTGATGTAGGCCATGACGATGCACCCGACGCCGTCGAGCAGTTTGAAGTCGATGACGCGGACGATGTTCGGATGCGGCACCGGCTCCTGGAGGCGGGCCAGAGTCATGGCCTCCTTTTCAAACCGAGCCCGGATGTGATCTTCGGATACCAGATGAGGATCGATGATCTTCAGCGCCACGGGAATGCCAAGAGTGCGGTGCCAGCCCTCATACACACGCCCCATTCCACCCCGGGCGATCAGGCGGCGCACCTCATAGACTTCTTCCCAGCCGAGCTCGCGCAGCCAGTCGGGGATCTGCTGCGTGGAGGGTGGAGTTTGAAGGGAGGAACCCATGAAGAAGGAGGAAAGTAACCCTTATGGGGGACTGTTACACTGCCCTGATGCCATTTCTTTTGGCTTTGTTGGTAACAAAATACCGCTTTTCCGGTAATGCATAGAAACATAATCCACCGTGGACCCTCCCGCCAGTCTGTTTCCTACCACTCAATGGACACTCGTGCATCTTCTGCACTCGAATGACGACTTGGGTGCCGCCGAGCTTGCCTTGGAGCGGCTGTGCTCAGCCTATCGCAGCGCGCTATACCACTATGCCCGGGCCTCCGGTCTCGGTCCCCACGATGCCGAAGACTCGGTGCAGGACTTCTTTGCCCATGTGATCGGGCAAGATGCCCTAAAGACGCTGCAAAAAGAGAAAGGCCGCCTGCGGAGCTGGATGATCCGCTCATTCAACAACCGTCTGATGAACCGTCGCGAACATCGCGCGGCCAGAAAACGTGGGGGCGGAGTGGAGCATGTGCAGTGGGACTTCAGCAGCGCGGAGCAGGAGTTCAGCCGTCATCATCATTCTGGCATGGATGCCGCGCAGTCCTGCGACCTAGCTCTGGCACTGGGCCTTTGGGAGGCCACGCTCAGGCGGCTGGACTCCGACTCCAAAGTGCAGAAACGCCCCGCTCTCTACCAGTCTCTGCGCCCACACCTGCTTCAGGGCTGGCCGAAGAATGGTCCGAATCAAACCGAAGTGGCCGCCCTGCATGGCCTCACCGCCAATGCCCTGCGGGTACGCCTGGTGAATCTCATCATCAAAGCACGCAGCTTCTTTATCAGCATCGCCCGCGAGACGATCGACCCACTCATCTCGGATGAGGACCTGGATCATCTTTGGAGTCTGCTGAAGTGATCAACGCCCGAGCATCTGCCCCAGCAGAGGCAGCACGGCACGGAAGTGAGTGTTCCCACCCGCACGGCTGAGCTGTTCACCGATGAGTTCGGCTTCGCTCACCACATCGGCGGGGAGCATTTCCTCATGGCTGTGACCCTCACAGGTGGCGCTCGTGCGCACAAAGGCGGAGCCGCCCTCGCGTGTGATGGCGAGATCCAGACACGGGGCGATGATGCGCAGCGACGTCAGCGCGCAGGCCACGTCTGATTCCCGCAGAGTCACTCGCAACACCTGACCTTCTGGTTTTTTGAAAACAAGGCCAGGCTGGGAGTCATCCAATTCTGCCTTCAACCGCTGGGCGATCCAGCCCGCCAGCAGCAGCGCGGAGCATTTCTGCCCCACGGCGTGAGTGATCTCCACGGACTCGATCTTTAGCAGGTGCTCACGAGCCTTCACATCCTGAAAGGAACTCGCCAACGCCGTGCGCAGGAAGTGGCTGCGCGTCCAGCTCAGGTCACGCACATCAAAGGTGGCTGCATCACGCGCGGCGAGGAGGCTCGACAGCTCCACCTGCGGATCTGCCCAGGCACTACTATCCACGATCAGTGTGTGGATGCGCGAGTACAGACGCTCCTCAAAGTTAAGCGTCAGTGCACCCTGCCACCAGACGAAGAGCGGCAGATCCGAGTCGAGATGGCCGAAGACCACATTTTGCACCTGCGCAGCATCTCCACCCTCCAGCAGAAAGCTGATCTGCTCGCTGCACACCACCTGCTTCCCCTGATAGGGGCGGCAGAGCGCATTGATCCATGCCCGTGCCCGCTGGGGATGCATCTGTGGCAGGCAGGTGATCAGCAGAGCACGGCAGGAATGGTCCGCCGTGATCTTCTCCAGCCGTTCGTTGTTCAGCGCCAGCGACTCGGGATCTTCGGAGTAAATGGCAAAGTTGATGAGCGAGGAGCGCGTCTTTGCCTCATCGCTGGCCCAGATTTCCTTCAGGGCGCGGTCGATCTTTGGCAGCGGGACTTCGGCTCCGAGGCGGGAGAGGGTGTCTTCAGTGAGAGGCATGATGATGCCAAGATGGAGCACAGACCACGTCACACAACCGGGGACTGCCACCCGGATGCCTCAAACTGTGCATGGATTCGATGAATGAAGCTTCAGGGAGTGACGGTCACCTTCAGATGGATGAAGCGCGGGGTCGGTGAGTCATCGATGGACGGACTGACTCGGATGGTGATGAGTTCGGTGACGCCATCACCCGTCGGCGTTGCACTGAGTTGTTCGAGATTCAGTCCGGGGATGATGTCCCAGGTGGTGAGGTCGGTGGAGCTTTCGAGGATGTATTGAAGGGTGCCTGGGGCGATGCGGCGGCGGAAACTGTAGGTGAGGTAGCGCTCGCCATCGCCAGGATTCACGGCTGAGCCTGAGCTGGGGAGCTGGTGCTGGCTGCCGGCATTGCCATTCATGTTCAAAGCGGCTTCGAGCAGGTTGGCGATGCCGTCGCCATCGGCATCGTCTTCGGGGTCTGCATTCGGGCCGGGGATGCTGTTGGCGGCGAGCCATTCGGCGAAGGGGGTGAGGGTGGTGAAGGTGCCGTCAGTTCCGAACGCGGTGCCTGCGGCATTGCTGGCGCGGAGGCGGTAGTGGTAGAGCGTGGCGGGCGGCAGGTTGGCCAGTGAAGCAGAGACTGCCGTGGTGGTGAGGCCGGTGAGAACGCCTGGAGTGGCCGCGATGCTGTTTGCATAACTGAGGTCGGAGATGTCCGTGTCGTATTCGAAAACGAAGGTGGTGGACAGGCTGTTGGCGTTGCCGCTGCCGTTGAGGGTGACGGCGGTGGAGGTGAGCGCCGAGGTAGGCAGGGTGATGGCGAGCGGCGGCACTATGACGGGGACTTCTGTCGGTGAGGTGCTCATCCACGCTGGGCGTTGACCTGCCTGCCAGGCGATGAGTTTGACGACGCCGGGGCCTGTGACGGTAAGCTGGCCGCTGGAGATGCTGGCCGGACCGCTGACGGCATAACTCACTGGCAGGCCGCTGCTGCTGGTGCCGGTCAGGGGAACTGGCACGCCGAAGCTTGTGATCTGAACGGCAGGAGTCGTGATGGTCTGGGTGCCGATGCCGGGATGGGCCAGCTCCAACAAGCTCTCAACGCGTGCATTCGAGCTGATCTGGTAGTCGCCATTGGTCCCAAAGCCCCACAGGCTGCCATCGGCGGTGGCAGCCAGACTGAAAAAGCTAGGACCGTTAGCGAGACGGGTCCAGGTCGTGAGATTACCGATCTGGATGGGAATGGTTCGGCGGGTGGATGTCAGGTCGCCAAGCTGGGTGTTGGAGTTATTGCCAAAGGTCCAGAGAGTTCCGTCGGCCTGGAGGGCCAGGGAGTGGGTGGAAGCAGCATGAAGGCTGGTCCAGTTGGTGGAGGTGCCTATTTTCAGCGGTGCGGACCGGTTGGTCGTGTCTCCTAGACCAAGCTGGCCGTCCGAGTTTCGGCCCCAGCTCCAAAGTGTGCCATCGGTCTGGCGGGCCAGGCTGTGATTGGCTCCGCCAGAGACAGCGGCCCAGGTGGTGGCGAGCCCGATTTGCACCGGAGCGGTGCGCTGGGTGGTGGTGCTGTCTCCGAGCTGGCCGTTCGTGTTCAGTCCCCAGGCCCAAAGGGTGCCATCACTGCGGATAGCGGCACTGTGGTTCTGTCCCCCAGAGATCACCGTCCAAGTGCTGGCACCGAGTTGTACGAAGCTGATTTTTTGACTCCCCGTGCCATCACCGACTTGTCCGTTGGAATTAAAACCTGCGGCCCAGAGGCTGCCGTCCGTCCGCAAAGCAAGGGCGTGCTGCTGACCGGAGGCGATGGTCTGCCAGTTCGTGGCAGTGCCGATCTGCACGGGCTGTGGGCGGCGGGTGGTGGTGCCATCGGCGAGGTCACCGAAGTTGTTGGAGACCATGCCCCAGAGGGTGCCAGCTTGAGTTCCTGTCGCCGCTTTTCAAGTTCAGCCGTCCAGATGGCTGTGTGAGTTGCAACCAAGCCGCACGCGGCTCGATAGTCGCTGGTGTCGAGGCTGAACTTGACCGCGTGCTTTTGAGGCTTGCCATTGACCATTACCACCGCGCCCGCTCGACGCAGTTC
>NZ_JBILYB010000113.1:0-19842 GCF_044378005.1 Prosthecobacter sp. | reverse complement strand
CGAACTCGTCGCCCTGCTCGGACCCAGCGGCAGCGGCAAGACCACGCTCCTGCGCATCATCGCCGGACTCGAATTCGCCGATGAAGGCGCGGGCAGCATCGAGTTTCACGGCAGCGACGTCACCAACCGCACCGCCTACGAACGCAAAGCTGGTTTCGTCTTCCAAAACTACGCACTCTTCAATCACATGACCGTCGCCGAAAACATCGCCTTCGGCCTCCGCGTCATGAAACGGCCTGATCGGCCCTCACGCGAAGACATCGACCGCAGCGTCACCGAGTTGCTGCGCCGCATCGCCCTCGAAGGCTACGGCGACCGCTACCCCACGCAACTCAGCGGCGGCCAGCGGCAACGCGTCGCCCTCGCCCGAGCCCTCGCCGTAGGCCCGCAGGTCCTGCTGCTCGACGAGCCCTTCGGCGCTCTCGACGCCAAAGTGCGCAAAACGCTGCGCAAATGGCTCCGCCAGTTCCACGACGAAACGCGAGTCACCACGCTCTTCGTCACGCACGATCAAGACGAAGCCTTCGAACTCGCCGACCGCGTCGTCATCCTCCACGAAGGCCACATCCAGCAAGTCGGCTCGCCTTCCCAGCTCCGCGAGAACCCGAAAAACGAGTTCGTCGCCGACTTCCTCGACTGCGTGATGATTTGATCCTCATCCCAGGCCGATCCGAACGACGGAAGGCCGTCCTGCCGATCCCAACAGGAAGGTTTTCACTCTCGAATTCTCCGACACCTACCCAGCCACGGGTGGCGCGGCTCCCCCCCACGTCACCCTCATGAAAAAAGCCCTCTTCGGAGGCCTCGGCATCGTCGCCGTGGCCTTCAGCACACCTCTCCTTGCTCAAACCAACGGCACCTGGACCAATGCCACCTCCAACTCCGCCTGGAGCACCACCACGAACTGGTCCGGCGGCCTCGTCGCCGATGGCGTGGATGCCATCGCCGACTTCAGCACGCTCGACATTGCCGCCAACCGCACGGTGAACCTTGGCGCGAGCCGCAGCATCGGCACAATGATCTTTGGCGATGCCACCACAGCCTCGAATAACTGGGCGCTCGCCAATGGCAGCGGCGGGCCTTGGACGCTCACACTCGCCACCAGCAGCGGAGCGCCCGTGATCCAAGTCGTGAACCAAACGGTAACGATCACTGCCTTGCTCGGCGGCACACAAGGCTTCACGAAAAACGGCGCAGGTGCTCTCACGCTGAACAACGCCGCAAACACACTCAGCGGCGGCATTTCACTCGCCGCAGGCACGCTGAACTTCACCAGCGGATCGCTCGGCTCGAACCTCGTGACCTTCACCGCGAATGCCACGCTCGGCTGGAGCGCAGGCAACACGCAGGACATCTCCACGCAGGTGAAGGTGGATGACGGCGTCACCGCCGTGCTCGCCACTGGGGCGAACAGCGTGATTTTAGGCAGCAGCATCCAAACCGGGCCGAATAGCACTGCTTCGATCACCAAGACCGGCGCGGGCACGTTGACCTTCACCGCCGCGCAAAGCTACACGGGCACCACCCGCATCAGCGGCGGGCGAATCGTGCTCAGCGGCATTGACCGGCTCGCGGCGACGAGTTCGCTGATGTTGGGTCAGGGCGCCGGAAGCGGCGTTTTGCAGCTCGGCGATGCCTCAGCGGCTTCGGCGCAGACTTTGGACTCCATCGCTATCGCGGGCAGCGGCACCGCCAACGCCATTGTGGGCGGAAATGCCGCGAATTCGGCGCTAACGATCAACAACAGCGCCGCCGTCGTATTCGCCGGACAGCTCGGTGGAGCCGCAGCGAATGAAAACAACCTCACCCTGACCAAAAGCGGTGCAGCGGCGCTCACCTTGAGCAATGCCGCGAACAGCTTCACCGGCGATGTGAGCATCACCGGCGGTGCTTTGATCATCACGAGGTCCACCGCACTCGGCACCGGCCCCAAAACGATCACCATCAGCGGCACGGTGAATGCGCCCACCTTGCGCCTCGACGGCAGCGGCGGCGATCTGAGTCTTGCCGCCGATCACAGCCTCGTCACGAGCAATGACAACGTGAACAACCCCGCGCTGCTCAACGTGGCCGGCAACAACAGCATCGCTGGAAGCATCTCGCTCACGACCGGCGGCTTTGGCGCTGGCAACACTCGCATCAAGGTCAATGCGGGCACCTTGAGCCTCAGCGGAGCCATTTCGCCCTCCGTGAGTGCTTCAGGACCTGTCACCGTCATCTTCGATGCCGCCAGCGGCACGAGCGGCAGCAGCACGGGCCTTCTCAGTGACAACGGCAGCCTCGTGCTCAACGTGACGAAGGCCAGCGCAGGCGTTTGTAGCCTCTCCGGCAACAACAGCTACACCGGAGCCACCACGATCAATGCAGGCACGCTGCGCATCGACAACCTCGCGGCTCTCGGCAGTGCCACCAGCGCCATCCTGATCGGCTCCACCACCTCAGGCACACTTGAGTATGCGGGTGCAAGCACAGCGACGCTCACACGCGGCATCACGGTGAATGGCGCTGGTGGCGCGACGATTTCCAACACCGGCGGTGCCACGCTCACGCTCTCAGGCACGCATGCCCGCGGCGCACGGCCGCTGACTTATTCGGGTGGCATTTTCGTCGTCAGCGGACGCATCACTGGCACCTCCACCACGAGTCCGCTCACCATCGACAACGCCACAGTGCGCCTCACGCACAACAACAACAGCTACGTCAGCCCCACCATCGTGCAAAACAGCGGCACGCTCATCGCCGCGAACACAAATTCGGCTAGTTCCGCCACGGGCACCGGCAGTGTCACCATCGACGCCAGCAGCACGCTCACCGGCACCGGCTTCATCAACGCGGGCACCGACAACTCGATCTTCATCAACGGCCAGCTCATCGTCGGTGATCCCGCTCTCTCTGCCGCTGCGAATCTCGATCTCGCCACGTCCGGCACCGGCAGCACGATCCTCGGCAGCACCAGCATCCTGCGTCTCGATCTTTTCAGCGGTTCCGGCCTCGGCGACAACTCCGCCAACCCTGCCGCCGCCGATCAACTGCGTCTCCTCGGTGCTCTCGACATCCAATCCGGCGCTCTACTCCGCCTCGGCAATCCCAACAACCTCACCGCCTGGGCCGATGGCGATACCTTCAAGCTCTTCGACTGGAGCGGCCTCACCGGCGTGAGCGGTGAATTTGAGATCGACAGCTCTGAATTGAATCTACCTTCTGACTTCCGACTCGATACCACTCAGCTATACACCTTCGGCACTGTGACACTCATCGTCCCGGAGCCGAGCCGAGCAGTACTCGCGGTGCTCGGCGTCAGCTTGGTGCTGCTCCGCTGCCGGCGCTCGTGAATCACATCGTAACAATCCAGGAGACTCGTACGTCTGGTGATAGCTCAACGGGGCTTGCGCCTTCTCGCAACCCACGCCACAAACGTTCCCCCATGTCCTCCCCCAAAGCACGTTACATCATGATCGGCGGCTTCCTCGGCGCTGGTAAAACCACGACCGTTGGCAAGCTCGCGCACTACCTCAGCGATCAGGGTTTGAAGGTGGGACTGATCACGAACGATCAGGCGGGCAGTCTCGTGGACACGAAGCTGCTGCGCGGCCAGGGCTTTGCCACGGAGGAGATCGCGGGCGGGTGCTTTTGCTGTCGCTTTGGCTCACTGGTGGATGCTGCGGGCAGGCTCGCCGAGGGCGAAAGACCCGATGTCTTCATCGCGGAGCCGGTGGGGAGCTGCACGGATCTCGTCGCCACAGTGACCTATCCTCTCCGCCGAATGTATGGAGATGCCTTCACCATCGCGCCGCTCGCGGTGCTCGTCGATCCGGTGCGCGCGCGTCGTGTCTTCGGGCTGGATGCAGGCGGCAGCTTCTCCAGCAAGGTCGTGTACATTTTCAAGAAGCAGCTCGAAGAGGCGGACATCATCGTCATCAGCAAAAGTGATCTCATCGCTGATGCGGAGCGCGAAGAACTCGTGGTCGCACTGTCTCGCCAGTTTCCCGATTCCAAAATCGTCTGCGCGGCTCCACGTTCGGGCGAAGGGCTCGTGGATCTCTTCACGCAGCTCATGACGGATGAGCAGACGAAGAAAAGCTCCATGCTTGTCGATTACGAAGTCTATGCCGAAGGTGAAGCGCTGCTCGGCTGGCTGAATGCGACGGTCGTTTTGAGTTCAACAGCGGAATTTGATGCCAACCTCTTCCTCCAAAGCCTTGCTGTCTCCGTGCATATGGGCTTACGAGCTGAGAATGCCGAGATCGCACACTTCAAGATGACCTTCAGTCCTGATGACGGTATCGCTGGCGAGCTGGCGAGCATCAACCTTGTGCGCAGTGATAGTATCCCCGAACTAGGCATGGAACTCGATGAGCCCACCGAAGGCGGGCAACTTATCGTTAACCTCCGTGCTGAGGCTGATCCGGCAAAACTCATCGAGATCGTGCGCTTCGCGCTCGATCACACGATCCCTGATTTCCCTGGAATGAAGGCCACGCTGGAGCACGAGGAGCACTTCCGTCCCGGAAAACCGACGCCGACGCATCGTGATGTCTGAGTGCTGCACTGGTGAACATCATCGTGGGGATTGACAACGTTGGTTAGCTCTGCGTAGATAGCGCCGCAGCCGAAGTCGGTGCTCCTTCCTGAGCGCTGGCACGGGGGAACCACCTTCCTGGGGAATCGCAAGAGACACCAGGATGGGGCGCACGAGGACGGGTAACCGTCTGAGGGGTCACTTCCAAGACCTAGCCCGACAGCTAACCTCGCAGGCCTTTTTGGGAGGGCGATCCTCTGCCCGGTGCGTGTGCATCGGGTCCATGGTCTCCCCAGATACACCTGCCTTTGCAGGACGGGAGACCGTCAGGCAAAGGTCGATAAGAGACCATAGACCCATGACACCGACCGCGATCCGCGGCTCCCGTTACCGGAGCCTGACGGAACCTCCTGCCTGCCTGTCCTGCCGCGAGTGCGGCACCCCGATGACACGCGGATGCCTCCTGCAAAACAACGTGTGGGTCAGCCCCACGCCGATGGATCAAACGATCCTCCGCCAGCTCAATGCCTGGGTCTTCGGCGTGCGCCACGAAGCCCGTAAAGTCAGTGCCTGGCGCTGTCCACAGTGTCAGCGTCTGGAGTTCATCACCAAATAAGGCACGATCATGAAAACGCATTTTAACGCTCCTTGGGGGCGACTGCTGACGTGGGCTTCCGTGCTCGTGACCATGCTCATTCTGAGCATCGCTATCTCCGCGCCCTTTTACCTTCACGAACATCCTTTCAGCCATACGATCGTAAGCGGCATCGTGCTACCCATCGGCCTGCTAGGCGGGTCGGCCCTGTTCATCGTTCGTGGCTACACGATCACTGCTGACGCGCTTCTGATACATCGCCCGTTTTGGGACACGAAGGTGCCTCTGGCTATGCTTCAGTCCGTGGAGTCAAATCCAGGCCTGATGATGAAAAGCCTGCGCACCTTCGGCAATGGCGGGCTGTATTCCTTCACCGGCTGGTATTGGAACAAGCAACTCGGCCACTACCACGCCTATGTCACTGATTTGAAGCGGGCCGTCGTGCTGTGTTTCATCACGCGCCGCATTGTCATCTCACCCGATGATCCCGCCGCCTTCGTCGAGGCCATGAAGCCCCATCTCACGCCGCCGTAGGATCGGGCGGAGCGCGGATGTCCTCATCCGCAGCACTCCGAACGCACGCTCAGGCTTCGATTCTTCCATCCAGACGCCACGCACGCACGACCTGCTGCGGATTTGGAAATCCGCGCTCCAGCGATGCCCCGTCACCCATCTCAAAATCTCCAAACTTAATTTTACTCCATGAAAACACTCTTCGAACTCTCGCTCACCTACTGGTGGGTCACACTCATCATTCTCTTCTTCATCACCATCAACATTCTCGGCATCGTCCACATCGGCGAGCAGCAGGTGGGCGTCGTCATCAAACGCTTCGCTCGAACAAGCCTGCCGCCGGGTGAACTCATCGCTCTTAATGGCGAGGCTGGTTATCAGGCGGACACTTTGCCCCCTGGGCTGCACTTCGGCTTCTGGATCTGGCAATATCAGGTGCAGCGTGTGTCCATGGTCGTCGTGCCACAGGGTGAGCTGGCGCTTATCGTGGCGCGCACGGGTGCAGCGATTCCACCGGAGCGAATCCTTGGGCGTGTCGTGCCATGCGATCACTTCCAGGATGCGCGCGCTTTCCTCACGAACGGCGGTGAAAAAGGCCGCCAGCTCGGTGTCATCACCGCGGGCTCGTATCGCATCAATCCAGCGCTCTTCACTGCGCTCGTGACGCGGAACTGCCACGAGCATGGCATCTCGCCTGAGAGTCTGCGCCTCCTGCATGTGGAGCCAGATCGCGTCGGCATCGTCACCACGCTGGATGGTCTACCCATCGAACAGGGTGAGATGGCTGGCCCCATCGTGCCAGGGCACAACAACTTCCAGGACGCGCAGAGCTTCCTCAATGCAGGTGGTAGTCGTGGTTTGCAGGAGCAAATTCTGCTCAGCGGCCAGTGGAACATCAACCCATGGTTCGCCCGCATCGAGCAGGTGGAGATGATCGAGATCCCCATTGGCCATGTCGGTGTCGTTATCTCTTATGTCGGCAAGGTACATGAAGATGTGAGCGGTCCCGACTTCAAGCATGGCGACCTTGTCGAAGTCGGCCACAAAGGGGTGTGGGTGAAGCCGCTTCTGCCCGGTAAGCATCCCATCAACACGCACATCATGAGGGTGGAACTGGTGCCCACGACCAACATCGTGCTGAACTGGGCCAACCGCACGGAGGCTCATCACTTTGACGAAAAGCTCAACTCCATCACCGTGCGCTCACGCGATGGTTTTGCCTTCAATCTCGATGTCTCCCAGATCATCCACATCGGCGCGAATGAAGCCCCGAAGGTCATTTCGCGTGCTGGCTCCGTGCAAAATCTGATCGACCACGCCTTGCAGCCCATCGTCGGCAATTACTTCCGCAACAGCGCGCAGTCCTACACCGTGCTCGACTTCCTCAGCGCCCGCACTGAGCGGCAAAACGAGGCGGCTCAACACATCGCCGCCGCTTTGCGCGAGTATGACGTCGAGGCCATCGACACGCTCATCGGCGACATCACACCGCCCGAGTCGCTGATGAAAACTCAGACCGACCGCAAGCTCGCCGAAGAGCAACGAAAGACCTACGAGATCCAGGAAGCCGCTGAAAAGCAGCGCCAGCAGCTCGTGCGTCAGACATCACTGGCAGACATCCAACATGAGATGGTGAAGTCCGAGCAGGGCGTGCAGATCGCCCAGCTCCAGGCCAGTGCCTCCGTGAAAAAGAGCGAGGGCGAAGCCGCCAGCACCCGACTCCGTGCCTCCGGCGATGCCGATGCCATCCGCGCCACAGGCCAGGCGAAAGCCGAAGCCCACAGCGCCGGTATCAATGCCGTCGGCCAGGACACCTACGCGCTCATGCAGCTCTTCCAGATCATCGCGGAAAAGAACCTCCGCGTCGTGCCCGACGTGCTCGTGAACGGCGGCGGAAGCAGTAGCAACAGCGGCCTCATCGAAGCCCTCATGGCCATGGTGGCGCGTAACTCGAGCTTCCGTGAAGTCACGCCTCCGAAGGTGTAATTGATTTCAGATCCTCTGGCCCAAGCCGCGCTGATGCGGCTTGGGCTTTTGTTGTCATGGCACATCTTCACTTGCGCCCCTCTCCGCTCTCTCAACTGTCGCGTTCCTCTTTTTCATCTTCATGTCCACCGTCACTCTCGGTCTCATCCAAGGAACCACGTTTGCCAGCCAGGCTGAAAGCCTTGCGCGGCATGATGAGCTGATTCGTGAGGCGGTGGGGAAGGGGGCGCAGATCATCTGCCTCCAGGAGCTTTTTAACATTCCCTACTTCTGCACGCGGCAGGATACGGCGCTCTTTGATCTCGCTGAGCGTGTGCCGGATGGACCGACGACGGCTTACCTCGCGAAGCTGGCAAAGGAACTGGGCGTGGTGCTGATCGTGCCGCTCTTTGAAAAGCGCGGTCCTGGTTTATATCACAACACGGCTTCCGTGATCGATGCGGATGGCACGGTGCTGGGCATCTACCGGAAGATGCACATCCCGCAGGACCCAGGGTTCGAAGAGAAGTTTTACTTCACGCCGGGGGATCTTGGCTACCGAGTGTGGAATACGAAGTTTGGCCGCATCGGCGTGCTGATCTGTTGGGATCAATGGTATCCAGAGGCAGCACGACTCACGGCACTGGCCGGAGCGGAAATTCTTTTTTACCCGACGGCCATTGGCTGGCTGAGCAGCGAGAAAGCCGAACTCGGCAAGGCCCAGCATTGCGGCTGGGAGACGGTGCAGCGCGGTCACGCGGTGGCGAATGGCTGCTTTGTCGCGGCAGTGAACCGCACCGGTCGGCAAGATGACACTGAGTTTTGGGGGCAGTCGTTTGTCGCGAATCCATATGGCGAGATCGTGGCAAAGGCTTCTGTGGAGCACGAAGAAGTGCTGATTGTGCCCGTGGACTTGCAGTCAGTAGAAGATTTTCGCCGTATTTGGCCGTTTTTCCGTGATCGCCGCATTGACACGTATTCTCCTCTGACCAAACGCTACCTTGATGAGTAAAGCCTACCCAAAGAACTACCGCCTCCCCGCTGAATTTGAACCGCAGGAGGCTGTGTGGCTGTCATGGCCGCACAACAAAGACAGCTGCCCGAAGACTTTCCACCGCATCCAGGACAAGTTCGGTGAGATCGCCAGCTCCATCTCCCGCTATGAGCGTGTGCGCATCAGCGCGCCGATGCTCAGCCACATGAACATTCGTCTGAGCATCGCCGACAACGAAGGCGATCTGAGTCAGGTGGATATCTACGAGAATCTGACGAATGACGTGTGGTGCCGTGACCACGGGCCGATTTTCATCAAGAATAATGAATCCGGCCAGGTGGCGATCACCGACTGGAAGTTCAACGCCTGGGGCGGCAAATTCCCCTATGAGCTTGATGACCAGATCCCAGCCAAGGCCGCAGCATCGCTGAAAATGGAGCGCTTTGAGTCCGAGTTCACCCTCGAAGGCGGTGCCATCGAGTCGAACGGTAAAGGTCTCCTCCTTACCACCGAGTCTGTCTTGCTCAACCCGAACCGCAATGGCGGCAAGGCGCGCACCAAGGCTGAAGTGGAAAAGGAACTCAAGGCCATGCTCGGCGTGACCGACATCGTCTGGTTCAAGCAGGGCATCGAAGGCGATGACACCGACGGTCACATCGACGATCTGGTGCGCTTCATCCGCGATGACGCCGTCATTTGCATGGTCGAGTCGAAGGAAAATGACCCGAACTTCAAGGTGCTGAAGCAGATCCGCGAACAGCTCGATGACGTGCGTCTGCCCGGTGGTGGTAAGCTCGAGGTCATTGAAGTGGAGATGCCGAACGCCATGGAGATGAAGGACTGGCGCCTCAGCCGCCTGCCTGCCAGCTACGTGAACTTCCTGATCCTGAACAATGCCATCATGGTCCCCATCTTTGGTCAAAAGAAGAAGGATCAATTTGCCGAGGACATCATCGCCGAGTGCTTCCCTGGGCGCGAAGTCATTCCGGTGACCTGCAAAGATCTCGTGACTGAGGGCGGCGCTCTGCACTGCATCGCGATGACGCAGCCGAAGTAAATCCCTTCCAGCATCGATTTTGCGCCGCCACGCTTGCCACGTGGCGGCGTTTTTGTTTGGGTGGAGTCATGCCGAAAGGATTCCCTTTATCGATTATTGTCTGTCTGCTGACCTTGCTCCTGCTGCCTGCGTGCCGCTCGACGAATCGTCTGCTCAAGGCAAAACCTGCCAAGCTTTCACCGTTCTTCGAGCAGCCCGAGCTGGTGATGGACACCAGGAAGACGCTGCCCTTCCAGAAAACCTGGATCATGAAGGAAAAAGCTATGGAGCCTGCGAAGAAGACGAAGCTCTATGTCGCTCCCGTGAGTCTGGAGCATCTGCGGCCGGTGAAGAAAATACTCGTTCGTAATGAGGTCGAGTGGGGCAGCATCAACCGGCGGGAGGAGGAGATGGCCAACCGGCTGCGCAATGAGTTTGCCAAGGCCTTCCTGCGTTCGCCACAGCCACGCTACAGCATCGTGCAGCAGCCGGCGCCGGACACAGTGACACTGGAGATGGCGATCGTGGAACTGAATCCGACGAGCCCGAAGGGCAATGCGGTGAAGACGGCCCTGAAGTTCGTGGTGGGGCCGGTGGCGAGTCTTGGTGGCTACTTTACGAAGGGAAACATGGCGATCGAAGGCAAGGTGCGTGATTCGGCCTCGGGAGCATTGTTTTTCCAGTTCGCTGACAACGAGGCGGACAAGATGACCTTGTACAGCCTGCGTGATTTCAAGCCTTATGGCCATGCTCTGCATGCCATCAAAAAGTGGGCGGAACAATTTGAACTGATGACGCGAAAGCCGCCGGGGCAAAAGCTGCGAGATTCCTCTTTCATCACGCTCTGGCTTTACTGACTTCAGCGCCACCAAGAGGGGAGGCCGGGGAGTGTCTCCTTCAGGATGGCTCGGATGGAGTGCCTTTCCTCGATGGGAAGGTGCGCGCCAATTGGCGCGGGGTTTTGATCGCGCAGGCCTTCGGCCATTTTGTAATAAACGCGGTCTTTGAGCGCCGTCGGGAGCTTTTGCCAGGACTCCGTGTAGAGCATGTAGCTGGCGCGATGCTTGAAGAGGCGGCTGTGCAGATCGAGGTCTTTCAGTGAGGCACCGCTACGGGCTGGTTTCTTGTTGCGGACGAAATCGCGCATGAAATTGGGATCACCGTCGATGCCCTCTCGCGGGAGCTTGGCTTCATCGGAGAAAAGAATATAGCGGGCGAGTTCGTCGGCGAGCGTTTCGACCTCGGGTTTGGCGGAGAAGGGCAGGGAGCCGCGCCCGTCTGCCAGCAGCTTGCGCATGACGTAAGCGGCATGGAAGGTGCGGTTTTCAAAGCCTAGCTGATGTTCGTGAAGGAGGTGGGGGAGTATGTCGCTGGTAGGTAGGAGATGGGCGTCGATATTCCACATTTTGCCGGGCTCGACCGGAGTGGTGTCGAAGCCGCCGCCGTTGCGCGGGGTTCCCATGAGGTTGGCGTGGGTTGTGCCGAGGTGGTGACCGCCGGTGAGATGCCATCCGCCAAAGCGCTGCTCCAGCGGGATGTGATGGCCCTGCTCGTCGCGACGGTAGGTTTCCAAGCTCGCGCCGCTGAGCATCGGCATGAGAGATTCCGCGATGAGTCCCGGCACGCGCCGGGTGGCATTGCCTGCATGGCAATTGAAGCATTTCTCTGAACGCGCGATCAATGGCAGTGGGCCGCCGGGGCGGACGCGCTCGAAAATATAAAAGATGGCCGCCATGGTGGGGTCCATGCTGATGACTTCCACTTTTCCACCGGGGACGAAGCCGACGTAGGTGTCCTCATTGAAGTAAAGCGCACGCGGGTTCCTTGGATTGATGATTTCGCTTTGAAGGGAACTGGCAGAGAAGACGAGAATCTGTGAGGTGACGGGGATATCCAACTCCTTGAGGAGGTTAGAGAGGAAGGTTTTGTCGTCGGTGGTGTCGAGCTTCACCTCACCTGATGTAAGTTTTTTCAAAAGACCGGCGAACCGATCTTCGGGCTCATGTTGGAGGTAATTGTGTGGTGGAGCTTTGAATTCTATGGCGATCTCCTTGGACTTCTCCGGCGCAGCTTTGCCAACCAGCGGAAGCAGGCAAAGGAATGAAAAGTAACAGCGGGGGATCATAGGCATCATTATACGGAGGCGGTGGCGGAAATGTAACGCGCTTTGTCAGGGGCAGTCTTCGCTTGCGCGTGGATTGAAACGTCCCACACTCCACGCCCCTCGCTCCCTCTCCCCTCTATGGCCCACAAGAAAACTGCTGTCGTCACCGGTGCCGCCGGCTTCCTCGGATCACATCTCACTGACCGCTTGCTTGCCGAGGGCTACAAGGTGATCGGCATGGATAACCTGATCACCGGGAATGTCCGCAATATCGAGCACCTTTCTGGCAATCCGGATTACGATTTCATCAAGCACGATGTGACGAAGTTTATTTTTCTCCCTGGCAAGGTGGACCTGATTTTTCACTTCGCGTCACCAGCATCGCCAATCGATTATCTCCAGATTCCGATTCAGACGTTGAAGGTCAGCTCCCTGGGAACGCACAATGCCCTTGGTCTGGCGAAGGAAAAAGGTGCCACCTTCCTGATTGCGTCCACGAGCGAGTGTTATGGCGATCCGCTCGAGCATCCGCAGAAGGAAACATATTGGGGCAATGTGAACCCCATCGGCCCGCGTGGCTGCTACGACGAGGCCAAACGCTTCGCCGAAGCCATGACGATGGCTTACCACCGAGCACATCATTTGGACACGAAGATCGTGCGTATTTTCAACACCTACGGCCCACGCATGAGGCTGGAGGACGGTCGCGTGGTGCCCGCATTCATCGGTCAGGCGCTGCAAGGCCTGCCGATCACGGTTTTTGGTGATGGCTCACAGACCCGCAGCTTTTGCTACGTTTCCGACCTGATTGACGGCATTTTCAAACTTTCTCAGAGCAATTACCACGAACCCGTGAACATCGGCAATCCGCGTGAAATGACCGTGCTGGAATTTGCCAAAGCCATCCTGAAACACACCGGAGTGGACCTCCCTATTATTCATCAAGACCTGCCCACAGACGATCCGAAGGTGCGCCAGCCCGACATCACACTCGCCCGCAAGCTGCTTGGCTGGGAGCCAAAAGTGGAGTTTGAGGAGGGAATCACGAGGACTATAGCCTATTTTCGTGACTTTCTTGCAATCAAGTCTTGATGCATGACACAGTTTGCGAATAAAAAGGATTAATTCACGACCCCCACGTGATCCGACCCTTTTATCAGAGACCGCCCCCCGATCCTATGAAGTCATCCATTCTCCTTGTCCTCGCTACCGTCGCTTTGGTGATGCCTGAATTGCAGGCGCAGACACCTGCTGCCAAAGTGGATATCAAGGCTCCGAAATTTGATCCCATCCCGACACCTCAGTTTCAGGCTGGCAACGTGCCTGACAAAAACTGGCGCCCCAAAACTTGGCTCCAGATCGACATGGAGTTTGACATCAAAGTTCCGCCCGCAGCCGGAGGGCGCAACGGCAGTCTTGCTTCGATGACGGTCAATTACTACTTGGCCATGAGCACCACCACGAAGGACGGAAAGAGAAATGTCCTCAAAGGATCTTTCGAGTATGTAGATATACCAGCTTCTGAAAAATGCCACGCGCTTGCCTTCGTGTCCCCCGCCACTCTTCGTCGAGTGCTTGAAAAAGATAACTTCACTCCGGCAGACGTGACCGGCTGGGGGGTCGAGGTACTAGTCGGTGGCGAACGATTGGCTGGAGATGGAAGCATCAAAGGTCCTTGGTGGGAGGAGAAGGCTGACACTTTGGCGATTTCTGACAACGCCATGTTACCCAAGAAGGATACACCCTTTGCCATCCTCTGGGGTGACTACGATGTCGGTGTCAAGAACAAGTAACGCGGCACGAGCGCAGCAGCAATATAGGCTACGAACTACAAATTTCCGAGCATGGCAGACAGTAAAAGCATCGCAGTCCTGAACCTGGGTTCCCAGCGTCTCTCAGGAGCCATTTTTTCCAGATCCGGGGGTGACCTGGTCTTGAAACGTTACGAATTCGTGGACATGCCGGGTGATCCTACCGTGGACGCCACACGCCTGCCGCAACTCAAGATCGGCCTTCAAGAACTGGCAGCACGACTCAAAATCAAAGGGACTGCGGTATGGTACGCAGTGGCAGGGCACACCGTTTTCAATCGCTTCGTCAAACTGCCACCTGTTCAGGATGATCGTGTTGCACAGATCGTTGAATTTGAAGCACGGCAGAACGTTCCTTTTCCAATCAATGAGGTCGTCTGGGACTATGAATTCGCTTCTGATAATTCTGGCGATACTGAAGTGGTCCTCGTGGCGATGAAGTCCGATGCTCTCAACGAGATCAACGATCAAGTTATCGCTGCTAAAGCCACCACATCAGGAGTCGATGTCGCCCCCCTCGCCCTCTACAATGCCTTCCGCTATAGCTACCCAGATGTCGAGGAGCCTAGTGTTTTGATCGATCTCGGTGCCCGCTCCACCAACCTCGTGTTTGTGGAAAAAGGCCGCTTTTTCATACGCAACTTCCTCGTCGGTGGTGCCTCCATCACATCGGCAATCGCCAAGGAGTTTGGCGTCGGATTCGGTGAAGCGGAATCTCAAAAAACCTCGCGAGGTTTTGTTGCCCCCGGAGGAGCTGTGCAGGATCACTCCGATCCCGAAATTGCCGCGCTTTCCAAAGTCATCCGCAATGCCGCCAGCAATCTGCATACGCAGATCATGCGTACGATCACCTTCTACCGCAGTCAGCAGGGTGGTTCTCAGCCGAAACACGTTTTCATTACTGGCGGTGGTGCCCTTCTTGGCAATATGGCCAGCTTTCTGGAAGAAAAACTGAAACTACCAGTCGAAATTTTCGACCCTCTTCGTGGCGTCCAATTGGATCGTGGAGTCAAATCTGATGCCGCCCACGCAGACTCACCCTTCCTGGGTGAACTGGTGGGGCTGGCCTTACGTTCATCCGGCGGCTGCCCAAGCGAAGTCGAACTGGTGCCCACGGTGGTTGCAAACGCTCGTAACGCCGCTCGCCGCACTCCTGCCTTGCTAATGGCCGCACTGGTTGTTTGGGGTGCTCTTGGTGCAGGGATTGTTTATTTTCAAAACACCGAACGGGTCATCCAGGAAAAGCTCTCCGGGCTGAGCCAGGAGAATTTCCGTCTGAAAGATATCGGTTCTAAAATCGCTGCTCTTGAGATCGAACAATCGCAATATAAAGCACTGAGTGAGCAACTTGAGCAGGCTGTATCCGAGCGCTCGTATTGGGTTCGTCTGCTGACCGACCTGAATTCCAAGTTCGAGAATGACCTTGTCTGGTTGACAGTTATTGAGCCGCTAAAAAACGACAAACCCATCACTCCCCAGCTCGTCACTCAGGAAAGTAACACGGAGAAAAAGGACGATACTGAGCCCGGTGCCGTACCCGTTTACAAAGTCCGTATGCAGGGGCTTTACCGCAAAAACGACGAGGGCGAGCAGGTCGTTTATCGCTATGCTACTGCCCTTGCCAAACTTCCATGGTTTGACATTACCGATTTCGAAGCCAAACGCGCTGAGTATGTCAGCGCCCAGAGCGGCGTCGAGGAAGACCGTTACGCCTATACTTTCAACATCACGCTGCCTCTCAAGCAGCCAATGAAATTCAAAGACTGATGAGCTGGATCCAAGAAAACAAAGTGCCTGCTGCCATTCTCGGCCTCACCGGAGCCGGTGTGGTTGGTCTTGGTGTCGTCTTATTCAACGCCTGGTCTGCGGCATCCGCCGCCCAGGAATCTTATGACGCTGTCAACATCAGCTTGGCCAATCTCAAGAGCGCCCCACTCGGCCCAACACCTGAAAACTTAGCACAAAAGAAAGCAGTTGTGGATGCCTACAAGGTGGCGGTTGGGAAACTCTCAACAGTTCTTTACACACTCCAACCCGAGGACAAGCCAACCACAAACACGGAATTTCAAGCCAAGTTGAAGTCCAAGATTGCCGAGATCAAAAAAGATGGTGCTGGACACCTTCCAGCAGAATTCAATCTCGGTTTCGATCAATACACCAGCGAGTTGCCAAAGTCCGACCAAGTGGCTGCGGAACTCTCCACCTACTTAGATTCAGTGGACAGCATTACTCGACTGTTTTTGAAGAGTGGTATTAAGTCCATTGATCTGCTCGAACGCTCTGCCCTGCCATCTGAAAAAGGCGAGCCAGAGAAACCGAAGCAGCAGGCAAAATCCAAAGCCAAAGGAGTGCAGACTAGACAAGCTCCTGCGCCAGTCAGTATCACCGACCGCAGACAAGTTCGTATCACACTGCGAGCCGATCAGGCGGCAATCCAGACACTGCTGAGTGGTCTCGCCAGCCCGTCAGAAATGCCATTTTTCACTGTCGTGAGACTGCTCCGTATAGAAAATGAAGCACAGGTAGGGCCACCCCGCACAAGTGGACTTGCACCCACCCCGGAACCGCCGCCAGGAGAGACCCCTCCCCCTGGACCTGATGGGGCGACCAAGCCAGTTCCGACTGGCATTCAGCCAGCCTCCCCAGATTCCTTTGTCGTTTTGGGGCGTGAAACCCTGCGCGCCTACATCGAGATTGACCTCGTGAAATTCCTGAATCCTCAGGCCCAGCAGTCTGCTGGTGCCTCAGGTAGTCGTTGACCCAGAATCCCCCTTTTATTTTCGGATCATGCAGAAGAAGAATGGCAATTACGAAAAAGCACTCCTCATAGTGGCCGCGCTCCTCGCCTTTGGAGCTGTGGGTTATATGATTTGGGATAGCCAAAGCCTCTCAGAGCGACTCACTCTAAGAATCGGATCGTCAAAAAACATCCTGAACCCACCTCCCACGGACGGAGTCAATTCGATTATCCAAAGGCTGATGGAGAAAGTTTCCTGGGTCTCGCCTGTCATTAATGGGAAGCCCGTTCCCTTGAACAAATCCATTCTCCTTCTCCAGAAAGGCGATCAATTGTTTGACCTCCAGGTGCCTGAGCCCATGCTCCGCCCACCGATGACCAACGAATTCTTGGTGAAGAACGACCTTCCCAGCATTGAGTCCGCCAACGTGGGGGCTTTGGACCCGGATAATGATGGCTTCTCAAATGAGGAGGAATTTACGGGCAAGACAAATCCTCGTGATGATAAATCTCATCCGCCAGTCACACAGAAACTCTATTTGAAGCAGCGCATCACTCACGACTACAAGATCAAACTCAATAGCAGTTCTCCTCCCTATCAAGTTCAGAGAATAGCCCCGGAGCCGAAGGCTAGTAAGTTTGTTTCTCCTGGTGACGAGTTCGGTTTTGATAAGAACGTAATTCGCTTCAAGGCCCTAGCATTCGAGCAGAAAATCAAGAAAGAGCCAACGACAGGCTTGGAGAAAGATGTTTCCGAGTTGAAGTGTTTGGACATATCCACCAAACGCGAATTCGTTTTGGTTAAAGGTGAGGAGACGAATCTGGCTGATTATGAGGCCGAGTTCGAATTCCGCATCGGTGCACCTGAAGTTCGTAAAGTCAGAGAAGGTGAAACCTTCCAAATCCCTGGAATCGGAGTCACTTTCAAAGTGCTCAGTATTGAAGAAAACCAAGCTGTGATCGTGCAGGACGAGGGTGGAAAGCCCAAAGGCGATCCGATCACTGTAAAAAAAGGATAAACCCAGCTAAAAAAGAGAAAAAACATCTCGCCAAAGACGCCAGAAACCTGATAAACACCCCGGCTCACCGCCAATTTTCCTCTCCTCCCACTTTTTATGACTCAGTTCTCCCGAATGACAAAACACTCAATAGCCTTGATGGTTGCAGCCACGATTCCCATGTCTGGCATGCATGTATTTGCTGGTGATGGCGGCCTTGGCGGAGGCGTTCCTGGCATAGCCGAACGTGAAATTGCCCGCCGCATGGCTCGCATTGAAGATGCCCGCAAGGCAATGGAAAAAGGTGACGAATTATTTGCTCAAGGGGATCATGAGGGCGCTCTGGCCCAGTATCGAGCAGCCAAAGAGATTTTTGACCAACTCCCCAATGCGCCATTTATTCAAGACTGGCGTGATCTAGCCAATCTTAAATTTGCTGATTGTGCTGTAACTGTTGCACGGGAGAAAGCAGCCAAGGGTGATTATGTGGCTGCTCGCAGTTTACTCGGTGAGGCAGTTGCAGCTGTCCCTGGTCACAGGAAAGCCCTCTTGTTTGCAGCTCAGCTTGATGATCCAGATCGCTGGCCTCCAGCCCTTACTCCTGAACACGTTGATAATGTTGGTAAGGTAGGCAAGGGGTTGCTTTTGGCCGCCAGTTCTGTTGAGATCGGCAATTATGATAAAGCCTTGGCAGAGTATGAAGATGTCTTGCGCATCGACCCTTATAACACCGCTGCACGTCGTGGCATGGAACTCGCTGAGCGTAAACGTGCAGATTATTTTGACAGTGCTCGTGATCATAATCGCATACGCATGTTAAATATTGTCAATGAGGCTTGGGAGCACAAACCTGCAGTTAAAGGATTCCAAGTGGAAAACACACTCGGCGGCGGTAAGGCGCCGACAGTATATCTGAGTCAGAAGATGCAGAAGATTGTCTTCCCTCAGGTTCAGTTTTCTGGAGCTAGTATCGAAGAGGCTGTCGAATTCCTACGCGTCAAAAGTCGTGATCTGGATGTTTTCGAAACGGACCCTGCTCGTAAGGGTGTCAATATAATCCTCAAGCCGGGTGAAAGCGCTCCAACCGCATCAATCAGTCTCGATCTCAAAGATGTGCCAATGCAGGAAGCACTCCGCTATGTGACTGAACTGGCTGGCATGAAGTATAAGGTAGAGCCTTTCGCGGTTTTGATTGTTCCCGTCACTGAAACGACTACAGAGCAATTTACGCGCATCTATAAAGTTCCACCAGATTTTGAATCTATGAGTTCTGGTGGTGGTGATGCTGCAGCTCCTGCGGCTCCCGCTGATCCTTTTGCTGCAGGTGGTGGTGCTGCAGCGACTGCTACCGGGTTGACTAAACGTCAAAGCGCTTTGGAAATTCTTAGGGGGCAGGGCATTTTATTCCCAGATGGCGCAACAGCTGTTTTCAACAAAGTTACATCTCAACTCATCGTCAAAAACACACAGCCTAATTTGGATCTTGTAGAAGCATTTGTGGATTCGATTATCAATCAGATCACTAAACAGGTGTATATTACAACCAAGTTTGTTGAAGTGACTCAGAAAAACACCGATGAATTAGGTTTTGATTGGTTGCTCGGTGGATTTGGAACCAACTCAGATACAGTCGTTGTTGGTGGAGGTACCGATGGTAACTGGGGGGGGAATGTAAGTTATACAGGTTCAGTTGCTGATTTGGTTACTGGTGGAGCAATAGCTCCAGTTACCCGAGGGCTTCGTACTGGTAGCCGTGCTATTCGTGGTGATAGCGTAGATTCACTTTTTTCACCGACTGACGCTAGTGCTGACACCGTTGCCCCTGGAGTGCTATCGATCGCGGGCATTTTTACCGACCCACAATTTGGAGTGGTTATTCGTGCGCTCTCTCAACGCAAAGGTGTAGATCTAATGAGTGCTCCAAGTGTTACTACCAAAGGGGGGCAACAGGCCACTGTTGAGGTTATCCGTGAATTTATATATCCTACTGAATTCGATCCACCACAAATTCCGACAAATGTCGGCGCAACAACTGGTGCTGGCGGTGGTGGTACCGCTGGAGCTATCCCTGTGACACCAACAACTCCAACTGCGTTTGAAATGAGGCCAGTTGGGGTGCGTATGGAGGTGGATCCTGTGATTGGAGAAAATGGTTCGATTGACTTGAATCTCCTTCCGGAAGTTACGGAATTTGATGGTTTCATCAATTATGGCAGCCCAATCTATAGTGTTCAGCCTCTGACTGATGCCTTTGGTATCACCATAGGATCTACGCAAGTTGAGCTTACGCCGAATATTATTAATCAGCCTATATTTTCGACCCGAAAGGTCAAAACTTCAGTAACTGTCTGGGATGGCCAAACAGTTGCGCTGGGCGGCTTGATTCGCGAAGACGTTCAGGATGTCGAAGATAAGCTACCAGTGTTCGGCGATATTCCAATTTTAGGGAGGCTATTCCGCTCGGAAGTTGAAGATCACTTCAAGCGCAACTTAATGATCTTTGTTACCGCTGTTTTAATTGATCCAGCTGGCCAGCGTATTAAAGCCCAAGGCTCTGGCGGAGCGGAAAT
>NZ_JBILYB010000241.1:0-5447 GCF_044378005.1 Prosthecobacter sp. | reverse complement strand
CTGCGCAATGGCGATCTGCTCGCGTTTGGCATCCGCTGGGTGCCTGATCCGAAGAAGCGCGGCGAGATCACGGCGAAGGATGTGCCTGCGGATGCTTATCAGATCGCGGTCTCGAAGGATCAGGGCCGCACCTGGCAGTCTGAGACAGCCGTTATCGATTGCCCGGCCGAGTTTGGCGTCATCGCACGACCGCTGCCTCACACGTTCGAGGATGAAAAGGGAGTGTTTTTCATGCCCGCGTATGCATGGGGCAAGCATGGCAATCACGCGCTGCTTTTAACCTCATCGGATCGTGGGAGGCATTGGACGGTGCTTTCGAGCATCACGACGGCGGCGGCGATGGTGAAGGCAGGCGCACCAGTGATGACGCCGTGGCTCGAAACGACGGTTTCGCCGACGAAAAGTGGCGACTGGCTGGCCATCGTGCGCACAGGCAGCAGCGCGAAGGCATCGCTCGTGAGCTTGAGTTCTGCGGATCGCGGCAAGACATGGTCAGCACCGGAAAAGCTGCCTATCGCAGGCAAGTTGCCGACGTTGCAGCTCTTGCCGACTGGAACGCTCGCGCTGCTCACAGCACACTCGAAAAATCACTGCCGCCTTTACCTCTCTACCGATGGCAGTGGGCGCGAATGGAGCCCCGCGCACATTCTCACCAGCTTATGCGGCGGCAATGCAGGCATGACGGTCACGGGCAAAGATTCGCTGGTCATCATCACGCCCGCAAACCGCCGCATCGACGCGTGGAGGGTGAAGCTTCATGCACCGAATGTGATGACGAAGGACTTGGCCGCGCCGACGGGGATCACGTTTACCAAAGGTGTGCTGTCCTGGTCAGGATCGGCGGCGGGCTATCGAGTGACGCCGGTTTTGATCAAGCCTGGCGCAGGCTACACTGACACGGAGATCTATCCTCATGCCGTGATCCAAACGACGGCGACCAAGCTCGATCTCAGTCGGCAGCTTGTCATGGGCGGCAGCTACCGGTTTGAAATCGCTTCGGTGGATCGCGAGGGCCGCGTTTCGGCGGTGGCGAGTAGTGCGGATGTCGTGGTCGGTCCATGACAAAGGTCTTGGCTCGAAGCGGCGTATGGATGTCATGCGATGCCTCATTGCCCTTCTCTGTCTGTCATCTGCGCTTGCCGCTGAAGATCTCACTGTTCTCAAAGCAACCCAGGAAGGCATCACGCCGGATCAGCAGCTCGAAGTCTGGCTGAAGAAGGAGTTTTATACGATGGTGGATCGCCGTAGTGAGGCGTTTGAAAAGATGATCAAGAGCGAGGCTGCGATGCGCGCGTGGCAGGCGGAACGGAAGGCGTTTTTTCTCAAGCAGATCGGCGGACTGCCCGAGCGCACACCGTTGAAGGCGCAGGTGGTCGGCACGTTGCAGGGGAAGGGCTATCGCGTGGAGAAGATCATGTTCGAGAGCCGCCCTGGGTTTCATGTGACGGGGAATTTGTATTTGCCAGAGTCGCCAGCGCCATGGCCTGCGGTGCTGGTGCCGTGCGGGCACAGTCATGAGGGGAAGGCGGTGGGGCAGTATCAGCGTGCGTCGATCCTGCTGGCGAAGCATGGCATGGCGGCGATGTGCTACGATCCCGTCGGCCAGGGCGAGCGCTATCAGATGCTCGATCCCACACAGCAGCGGAAGACCTTTGATGATGCGGCGCATGTGCCCACGCCACATCCGAATGTGCGGCTGATGTGTACGACGGAGCACACGATGATGGGCATCAGCAGCGCTTTGATCGGCGCAAATGTGGCGCAGTTTCGCATCTGGGACGGCATGCGCGTGATCGACTACCTGCAAAGCCGCAAAGACATCATCGCCGACAAGATCGGCTGCACGGGCAACTCCGGCGGCGGCACGGAGACGGCGTATCTCATGGCGCTGGATGATCGCATCGTCGCCGCAGCACCGGGCTGCTTCCTGACGACCTTTAGGAAGCTGATCGACACCAAAGGCCCGCAGGATGGCGAGCAGAATATCTTCGGCCAGATCGCCTTCGGCATGGACGAGGCGGACTACTGCATCATGCGCGCACCGAAGCCCACGCTCATCTGCGCGGGCACACGGGATGTCACCTTCGACTTCGCGGGCACGATGGACGTGTTTCGTGATGCGAAGCGCTTTTACTCGCGCCTCGGCTACCCGGAGCGCATGGACATCGCCGCGCCGGATGCGCCGCACGGTTTCACCATTCAACTGCGTGAAGCGGTGGCGCGTTTCATGAGCCGCTGGCTGCTTGGCAAAGAAGTTGTCATCCGTGAGGTTGAGTCCCTGCCTGACTCACTGACCGACGAGCAACTGCGTGAGTACAACCAGCCTGACTGGACGCCGGAGCAACTGCAATGCACGCCGAAGGGCCAGGTGCTGCTCATGCCAGGCGAGCGGTCCGTCTTCCAGATCAATGCCGAAACCGCTGCAACGCTGAAAACAGCGCGCAGCAAAGCCTGGAGCGAGTTATATGATGATGCGAAGCGTCAGCTCGTTCGTGAAACCATCGGCTTGGAATACAATTGGGCCTCAAGTGACGCGCAGCCCGAGATGCATGGCAAAATCGATCGCGACGACTGCACGATCCTCAAACTCTCGCTCACGGCCGACACAGGCCTGAAACTTCCCGCGTTGCTCTTTGAACCGAAGACACCCAGCGGCAAAGCGGTGCTCTATCTCCACGGCACCAGCCTGAAGCAAGACGCCGCCCCCGGCGGTCCCATCGATATACTGGTGAAGCAAGGCCACCTTGTCCTCGTTGCTGAACTTCGCGGCATCGGCGAAACGGAGACAGGATTGCGGAAGAAAGGCTTCGGCGCGGGAAAGTTTGGTCGCGACAACCTCGAAACTCTCACCGCATATCTCATGGGCAAAAGCTACGTCGGCATGAGAACGGGCGACGTGCAGCGCTGGACACGCTTCCTCAAGTCCAAGGCCGCTGACGTGCAACTCATCGCCATCGGCGAGGCGGCGATTCCTGCCCTTCACGCTGCTGCTCTGGATCGCGATGCTTTCACATCCATCACGCTTCGGCAGATGATTCCCTCCTGGCAGTCACTTATGGTCGCCGACGAAAACTTCGACCAGCTCGTGAATACCGTGCACGGCGTGCTCCGGCACTATGACCTGCCCGAGCTCATCGAGATGGCTGGCAAAGATCGTGTCACCCTCATCGAGCCCGCAGACGGCATGGGGCGGGCAGTGAAGTGAGCTTTGGCTCACTTCTTCCCCTTTTTCTTCTTCTCTTTGCGCTTCTCGTCGCCGTTCCAGCGCTGGTCTTCCCAGCGTGGGGGTTGCATGGAGGCATCCCACTTTTCCCAGAGGGTTTGCAGCTCGGCTTTCTTCGCGGGGTTTTCGGCGGAGAGGTCCTTTTGCTCACCGGGATCGGTGGCGAGGTTCACGAGCATGGGCTGCATGTCTTTGCTGGCTTTCACGAGCTTCCAGTCGCCCTGACGCACGGCGTGCTGGACGCCGAAGCGGAAGAAGAGTTCGCGTGGCGCGAGCTTGTCGGTCTTGCCTTCGAGGAGCGGCAGGAGGTTCACGCCATCGAGAGTTTCCACGAGCGATGCGGCATTGGCGGCGGCGAGCGCGGTGGGCAGGACATCGAGCTGGATGACGGGATCATTGACGACTCGTCCGCCGGGGATGCGGCCTTTCCACTGCGCCATCCAGGTGACGCGGATGCCGCCTTCCCAGACGAACCACTTGTGCCCGCGCAGGCCCATCTGCTCGGAGATCGGAGACGCGCCGCCGTTGTCGCTGATGCAGAAGATGAGGGTGTTTTCTTCCAGCTTCAGGTCGCGCAGCTTGGTCAAAACAGTGCCGATGGCTTCGTCCGCTTCGCCAATGAGGGCGGCGTAGGCTTGCTCGCGTTTGTCGAGGTGCTGGAACTTCTCCAGCCACTTCGGCGAGGCGACGATGGGCGCATGTACGGCGTTGAAGGAGAGGTAGAGGAAGAAGGGCTTGTCCTTGTTGCTGTCGATGAAGCCGCAGGCCTCGCGTGCATAGACGGGCGAGGTGACGGGCTCACCTTCGAGTTCCTTCACAAGTTCGTTGCCGCGGTAAAACGACGGCCCTTTGCCCTCGCCAAGATTGCCGACGGTGCCCATGGCGAAGTCAAAGCCTCGTGAAAGCGGCATGAACTCGGCGCTCGTGTCACCAAGGTGCCATTTGCCGACGATGCCGGTGGTGTAGCCCGCTGGCTTCAAGTGCTGTGCCATGGTCTTCTCGCTGAGCAGCAGCTCGCGGCCTTCGCGCGTCGGGTTGGCATCGTGACCGGTGCGGGCCTGGTAGCGGCCGGTCATCAGGCCGACACGACCTGGCGAGCACACGCAGCCGCTGGAGTAGCCATTTGTGAAGCGCACGCCGTTCGTCGCGAGTGAGTCCATGTTCGGCGTGGGGGCGAGTTTGCCCCCATAAGCGCCGGGTTGTGCCCAGCCCATGTCATCGAGGTAAAAGATGACGATGTTCGGCTTTTCTGCGGAGAGCAGAGGGCTGAGCGCGGAGAGGAAGATCGTGAAAAGAAGGCGTTTCATGAAGTGCGAATGAGTTGAGTTATTGAGCTGCAGCGGACTTCTTCTTTTTCTTCATGCCTTTCCCGCCTTTGCCTTTGGCTCGCTTCTCTTTGCCACCCCAGAGCGGGGCGACGTTGCCCTGATTCCAGGTGTCCCACTTGGCTTGCAGCTCTTTGACTTTGTCAGGCATCTCGGCGGCGAGGTCTTTGGCTTCGCCGATGTCGGTGCTGAGGTTGTAGAGCTTTGGGCCGAGGACAGTGCCCGAGCCACCCTCGGCAGCAGCGTCGTAGCGGACGAGTTTGAAATTACCCATGCGGATGGCGGTTTGCTCACCGAAGCGCCAGTAGAGGGCGTCGTGCGGAGCCTCGGCTTTTTCGCCGAGGAGATGAGGCAGGAGATTCACGCCATCGCCGGTGCTTTCATGACCGGAGGCGATGAGCGCCGTAGCGGTGAGATCGAGCTGGATGACGGGCTTTTCATAGACACCGGGCTTCAGTTTGGCAGGCCAGCTCATGAGGAAGGGGACACGGATGCCGCCTTCGAGCGTGGTGCGTTTGCTGCCGCGCAAGGGGGCGTTGTTCGAGCCATTGACGGTCACGCCTTCCATGGTCGGGCCGCCATTGTCACTGATGAAGGTGACGAGGGTGTTTTGCTCCTGGCCGGTGGCGGCGAGCTTGGCGCGCACGACGCCGATGGCATCGTCCATGGCGAGCATCATCGCCGCGTAGGTGCGGCGCTGTTTGTCGGTGATGGCGACCATCTTCGCGAGGCGCTCCGGCGTGGCCTGCATGGGCGTGTGGACGGCATTGAAGGCTAGGCCGTGTTTGAAAACCTGTCGATTGGCAAAGTTGAAGGGGTGGTGTAAATAAGGCGACCGATGAAAACACAACGCTTCGCATGGTGGGGGCCGCTCAAAGAGCGGCTCAAAAAAATGGTCC
>NZ_JBILYB010000111.1:0-20299 GCF_044378005.1 Prosthecobacter sp. | reverse complement strand
CGGTGTGGACGCGGACTTCCGCGAATACGGCAAGAGCGGCGGCGACGGTGAGGAGCTGCTGAAGAACCAGCCCAGCGGCGCGCTGCTGCGCGTGAAGATCATCGCCATGAACGGCAGCCTGGAGGCGCTGACGGGCCCGGTGGCGGAGATCGTAGTGATCTGAGACGGCGGGTCTTTGCCGACTGGGACATGAAAAAAGCCCGGCTCCATGACGGAGGCCGGGCTTTTTCTTTCGTGCTTTGCGAAGCGGTAGGGCGCGTCACCAGTCGAGGGTGAGGTCCCAGCGCTTGGCGAGGGTGAGGAGGTCGTCCCGCATGGCCCATTCGTCGGGGCGGGGCTCCTGGCCGGCGTGGCGGACGCTGGCGCCTTTGAGGGCCATGCAACCGGTGTTGTCACCGATGCTGCGGATGGTCTCGATCTCTTCCTTGCTGAGGCATTGCTCGGGGAGGGCAGCGAGGTCGTCGAGCTTGCTCTCGATGCTGCGGGCTCCGTCTCCGTGCTCCTGGATCATGGTGGGGACGACGCTTTTGACGGCGGTGTTTGCCAGCGTCCAGAGGCAGGCGAGCTGGAGCATGGTGAGGCCGTGCTTTTCGGCGATGGGGCGGACGCGCTCCAGCTTTTCGACGGCGTGCTCGATCCAGCCGGCGGGGCGGTGGGTGCGGTGGTCGCCGTCGCGGAATTTGTGGCCGGCTTTGACATCGTCATGGAAGACGCCGCCGTAATCGACGACGCGTGCCATGATATCGACGCCGTTCTTTTCAGCGGCGGCGAGGACGTGCTGGCCGGGCCAGGGCTCGAAGGGATTGAGGATGATCATGGCCCAGTCCATGCGGTCGCCGAAGCGCTCGAAGCACTCGATCATGTCGAGGGTGAAGCCATTGGCGGGGCCAGGGGCGATGCCGAGGCGGTCGGTGAGGCCTTCGGTCTTCAGGCGGGTGAAGGCGTCCCAGACGACGTCGCTGGTGTAGGCGATGCTGTCGGGGTTGTGCAGCATGAGGAGGTCGAACTTGGAGGTCTGGCAGCGCTCCAGGGACTTTTCAGCGGCCATTTTGAGGTAGTCGTAGTAGCCATCGGGGCCGCGGAGGGCGGGGTCGGTGAAGCGTGGGTAGCCGCGTGAGCCCTGGCGGATGCCTTCGTAGATGTCGTGGCCGATGATGCCTGCGAGGCAGTATTCCTCACGCGGGATGCCTTTGAGTGCCTCGCCGAGGAGGGAGTCGGCACGGCCCACGCCATAGACGTCGGCGGTGACGAAGGTGCGGACGCCTTTGTTGAAGGAGTCGCGCATGAGCTGCATGTAGTGCTCTTCGGAGAGCTGCTCTCCATAATGCATGAAGCGGCCACCACTCCAGGTGCCGTAGGCGGTTCGGGTCAGGTTCATAGGTCGGGAAATCGGAAGGGCTGTCTCTTTGGCAGTGGGTGGGATAAACGCAAGCGCTGGCTGCGGACTCGCAGGATCGGCGGGGTGATGCCCAGAAAAAGCAAAGGGCAGACCGGTGAGGATCTGCCCTGAGCAAAAGGAATGTAGGGAGGCGGACCCTTAGATGAGGCCAGCTCCTTTGAGGACCTTGAAGGCGCCGTTCTTGTTCACGGTCTTCAGGGCGCGGGCGCTGAGCTTGACGGTGACGTACTTGGCCAGTTCTGGAACCCAGATGCGCTTGGTGCGGAGGTTCGGGAAGATGACGCGCTTCACGCGCTTGGTGATGTGCTTACCGATACCGCCTTCTTTCTTGGCTTTACCGCTACGATGGATGTGGTGGCCGCGCGTGACGCCGACTCCGGTGATTTGACAGACTTTGGCCATAAAAGGTGCTTGGGCTGGGGTTTTCGGGGGAAAAGGGTGGCGAGACTAGCCGATGCTTCCGGTTCGTCAACCGGTGAAATCGACCTTTCGTGACCCTGCAGGGGATCAGTAGCTGAAAATCTCGCCGTCTTTGAAGAAGCGCTTCAATTCCACGGCAGCCGCTTCGGGGGAATCGGAGGCGTGAACGACGTTGGTCATCTTGTCGCTGCCGAAGTCACCACGGATGGTGCCTTTGGGGGCGATCTTGGAGTCGGTGGGGCCGAGGAGGCCGCGGACGTGGGCGATGACGTTTTCACCGGCAAGGGCCACGGCGATGACGGGGTTGCTCTTCATGAAGCTGGCCACGTCGGGGAAGAAGGGCTTGTCGGCGATGTGTGAGTAGTGCTCCTTCAGCAGCTCGTCGGTGAGCTGGATCATTTTGATGCCACGGACGCGGAAGCCTTCGGCCTCCAGACGGCGCAGCACTTCGCCATTCAGACCTTGGGCGACGCAATCGGGTTTCAGCAGGAGCAGTGAGGTTTCTTGAGCCATGTTTTTCGTGGGGGGTGGAAAAGGGCGCGCATGGTGGCGGTACTCCCCCCGTGAGTCAAGGGGTTCGGCAGCAGGGGTGTTCATCGCGCATCTTAACTCGGTGAGATGACCCCACTCTTGACCGGGCTCGCTGACGCATCGTAATAACGCCGCATGATCCAAGTCGAACCCGTCGGACATCACATTTCGGTTTGGGGCGAGGGCCCCATCTGGCACCAGAACCGCCTGCTCTACGTCGATATCGAAGCGTACAAAATCCTGGCCTATGATCCACTGACTCAAGAAGAGAAGATCTGGAATGTGGGTGAACGAGTCGGCAGTGTGGTTCCACGTGCCAAGGGAGGTCTCGTGTGGGCTGGCGACAGCGGCTTCCATTTCCTCGATGAGACGACCGGAGAAAGTACCGCGATAGGTGACCCGGAGCCCGACCTTCCGGACAATCGCTTCAACGACGGGAAATGTGACCCTGCGGGCCGTCTCTGGGCGGGCAGCATCTGTCTGGCGAAACAACCTGACGCAGCGCTCTATTGCCTCCACACAGATCTCCATATCGAAAAGAAGTTCGGCCCCGTGACAAACTCCAACGGCATCATCTGGACTCGCGATGCCGCCACGATGTATTACATCGACACACCGAGCAAAAAAATCCGTGCCTTTGACTTCGATGCCAGTTCGAGTGCCATTTCCAACGAGCGCATCATCTGGGACACCCGCGAGGATTCATCAAGCCCAGATGGCATGACCATTGACAGCGAGGACCGGTTATGGATCGCCTTTTGTCATGGAGCCAAGGTTGTTTGTTTTGACCCATGGACAAAAAAGGTCGTCGAGGAGATCCGCTTTCCCTGCGTTGAAACCACCGCCTGTGCATTCGGCGGGCCTGAACTTCGAGACCTCTATGTGACGACCGGGCTCAAGCCGGGACTGTCCGAACCGCTGGCTGGCAGGCTTTTTGTTTGCCGCCCCGGAGCCCAGGGGGTGGCATCGGATGCTTTTGGGGGATGATCCTGGGCTGGATTGCCTCTTGCTTTCCCCGTTCACCCGCCTAAACACGCCCGCTCCTATGGCTTCCACCCCCGTCATCAATCTCCGCAAAGGCCACGCCGTGCGGTACAACAACGAAGTGTGCATCGTCTCAGCTTTCGAGCTGAAGACGCCTCCGCGCATGGCCTCCTATGTGCAGATGTCCATCCGCACACTCGGCACTGGCAAGGTTTATAACCTGCGCATGACTTCCAACGAATCCCTCGAATCCGTGAACCTCGAGAGGCAGCCGCATGAGTTCAGTTATAAGGATGGCGACGGCTTCCACTTCATGCACCCCGAGACCTTTGAGGACGTCATCCTCACGGAATCCAATGTCGGTGAATCCAAGGACTACCTCATTGAGGGGCAGAAGTACACCGTGCAGTTCGCCGACAGCATCGCCATCGGCATTGAGCTTCCACCCTCCGTGACCATGCAGGTCACTGAAGCCCCCGAAGGCGTCAAAGGTGACTCCGCCAACAATGTTTACAAAGCCGCCGTGCTCGAAACCGGCCTCGTTGTTCAGGTGCCGCTCTTCATTGGCCCAGGCGACAAGATCAGCGTCAAGACCGAAGACAATTCCTACCTCGGCCGCGTGAACTGATATCAAGGTCTTTCCAACCCACAAAAAACCACGACCTTTACGGGGTCGTGGTTTTTTTGAAGTCAGATGCCAGTCCAATCGGTTAATTACCTGTAGCCACGACGTCTTTTCGTTCGCCAGTGATCTCGCTTTCAACAGCCGCCATTGCTGAACCGGTGTCACGAGTCACGGGCCAGTAGGCGTCCATGTTCAGTTTGTCTGGAGGTGACATCTTGATGGAAGATGCTGTCTTGGTAAATCCCGTGTATGCCAGTGGAATGGTCGTGACGCAAATACGATCACCATCCATGCGCTGCACATGCAGGACAGTCACCTGAGGTTTGCTACCATCCATGGTCACCACATCACCCACGTGAAAAGGTTCGTCTTTGACGGTGAGGCCAGGCATCAGGATTTCTATGTCCACATCTTCAAGCTCCGTAGCCCGAGCCCGCACCACCCACCCAGGTGAGGCCACATCTGCCTCTGTGAGCATGCGTAGGCTGATTATTTTATAATTGCCCAGAACATACATTGGCCTTTCATGCTTGAAGTTGCGAATGAAAGAGCGCTTGAGGACATCATTGCTGACGGCCATCTGCTCGGCGCTGTAGGGATAGAATTCAGCCAGCAAAGCCCTCGCATCTAGTTTTTTGCCATTCGGCACTGTGTAAGTAGTCCAAGGGCGGAGAGGCTCCAGCTTCTTGAGTTTGGCCAGCATTTTGTAGTTAAAGGGCTTCTCTGGATGAGCGAAGACCATGATACTGAAGAACCAGCAGAAAGTAGCAGCACCCATGAGAAGAGTGATAAGAATGGCCCACCAAAAAATGGCCCCATCACCCTCCTTTTTTTTGGAAAAGTTTCCGCCTCCGTACGAGCGGTACTCGCTGCCATCGCTCAAAAATCGAATATGCATAGCATTTGTGAGAAAATTATTAAAGTTATTGGAATTAAGGTTGTTAAATTTTACTGGTTTAAGAACAAAAGAAAAGGAATTTTTGTGAATAAACTGAAATAATTCATTGCTAATGAGACATCTAGGCTGCTTTGGGCTCAAAAGAGGTTCCGCATCCGCAATTTCGGGCAGCATTTGGATTCTCTACGCGGAAGCCGGAATCATTAAGGTCTTCTATATAGTCAATCTGGCTATTATCTAAAAATACCAGACTTTCCGAGTCCACAATGAGTGAGACTCCCAGACGTTCGAAGACCCTGTCCTCCGCCTGGGGAAGATCCACCTTCATCGTGTACTGCCAGCCAGCGCAACCGCCCTTCTCCACACGAATGCGCAAACCTGCTCCGTCAGATGCCCCCTTGTCATCAAGGAGCTGGCGGAGATGAATGACTGCATTATCGGTAAGAGAGATCATCCTCAAAGGTGGGGTGTCGGGACGATGAATGATTTGTGAGGCACGCCCTTTTCACAGGCACCTGACAGTTGCAAGGATTACGCACTCAGCCTTTTCATTTATTTCATTGTTATGTCAAAAATCCGGATTCTGCCCGATGCACTCGCCAGCCAAGTCGCTGCTGGCGAAGTCGTGGAGCGACCTGCAGCTGTTATCCGCGAACTCGTGGAAAACAGCCTGGATGCAGGCTCTACGCACATCACTGTAGAAGTGCAGCGCGGCGGAACGGCGATGATCCGGGTGGTGGATGATGGCTTTGGGATGAATCGTGAAGATGCGCTGCTGAGCATTGAGAGACATGCTACAAGCAAGATTCGAACCAAGGAAGACTTGGCCGCCATAATGACCTTTGGATTTCGCGGCGAGGCGTTGCCGAGTATCGCCAGCGTCACACGTTTCCGTCTGGCCACTCGTGAGAAAGAGGCTCTCAGCGGCACCGAGGTGGAGATCAATGGCGGTAAACTCTCTTCGGTGAAAGACTATGGAGGTGCCTCAGGCACGGTTATTGAGGCACGGTCGCTTTTTTTCAATGTGCCGGCACGGAGAAAATTTCTACGCACTGAGACCACGGAATACTCCCACATCGAGCAGCAGTTCATCGTCCATGCCATTGCCCACGCAGAGGTCAGTTTCACTCTCATCCGAGATGGTGCCGTGGCCTTCCACCTTCCTGCCACGGATGATGTGCTGGAGCGTATCCGTGGCCTCGTGGGAGTCGAACTCGCACGTCGGCTCATTCGTGTTCAGCCTGTGGAACTCAAAGGCATCCGTGTATGGGGATTCATCGGCGGCCCTGGTCTAAGCCGGTCCAGCCGTCAGCAGCAGCTCACCTTTTTAAATGGCCGCCCCATCGAGAGCAGCTCCATCAACTATGGCCTGCGCGAAGGCTTTCACACCTCACTGATGAAAGGGCAGCATCCCGTGACCTTTCTTTTCATCGAGATGGATGCCGTCGGCTATGACATCAATGTCCATCCCGCAAAGAAGGAGGTTCGTTTTCATGACGGCTTCGCCATTCGAGATGCTGTGGCAAAGGCAGTGAGTCAAGCACTCGAAAGCGCCACCAAATTACCCGAAGGCCACACTCCGCCATCCGCCCTTTCGAGGGCTGCGCTTCCTGTGGTCGCCGTGCCACAGCAGCAGAGTTTCGCCATTCACACGCCTGCTGTGCCATTCGTCCTCAAAACTGAACCGACAGCCTTTACGCCAGCACCCGCGTCAAGAAGCCTCCCTCCTGAGGAGCCACCGGTGACACTTCCCGCCAGAGTGACCTCCGCCCCACATGAATCTGTGGAAACCTCAGTTTCCCCCGATCATTTGCCAGAGGTTAAACCTACCTCTGTGCCAAAGCCGGAAAGACCGGATTTCCGCATCATCGGCGTGGTACATCGGCTCTATATTTTACTCGAGAGCACTGACGGTCTCGTGCTTATGGATCAGCACGCCGCCCATGAACGCGTGAATTTTGAAAAAATGCGCCGGGCGATGGAACAGGGGGGGGTGCCATCTCAGAGATTGCTCATGCCACTCACGCTTCAAGTCAGCCCTCGTGATGCCGATATCCTGCGCCGCCATCAGGAGACGCTAGGACGTCTCGGCATCGACATCGAACCCTTCGGTCCAAACATCTTCAAGGTCGAAGCTCTGCCCACCTTCCTGAAGACTGACGATCCGCTCTCATGGCTCGATCAAATCATCGAAGAACTGCAAACGCTCAGTGCCAAAGGCTCTTCCCTGCGCCTTGGCGAGGACATGATCGCCACCACCGTATGCCGTCACAGCATCAAGGCGAATGACAAACTCTCCATCCCCGAGATCGAGGCCCTGCTGCGCGATCTGTTCGATTGTGAGATGCCCTACTGCTGCCCCCATGGCCGGCCCACCCTCATCCAGATGTCTCTCAAGGAACTGGAGAAAAAGTTTGGTCGGCTCGCGCCGTGATGATTCCAAACGATGGAGTGATCCATCAACGAGATGGCCCAATCAGGACTCAGCTCTTTCTTCCGAACAATCGTTTAAACAATCCTACCCCCTTATCCTTGGCAATCTGCTCCGTGGGTGCCAGCGGCATGGGGCTACGATGAGGCGTGGGGACTTTGCCATCCAGTTTCGAGGGGGCGGAAAGTGGCTGCGACTTCTGCCACCAGATGCCTTTCAGCGTCCCGGCCTCCTGCCACAGATCCAGCCCTGCATGCCAGATGAGGGTGCTGGTGCTGACACGCCCTGCCTGAATCAAGGTGAGCATCGCAGATTCATCATGGGGCCCATCAGCTGTGCCATCGTTGTTGAAGTACCAAGTCATCATGGTGATTTATGCATGATCAGGAGAGCAATGGGAAGCCTCATCACTTCACGAGCGTGTCGTAAAGAGCCTTGGTGCGCTCGGCGATGCTGGTCCAACTGAAGCGCTCGACGGCGCGTTTGCGGCCGGCGATGCCCATCTGGCGGCATTTTTCGGGGTCGGCCATGAGGCTGTTGATGCCTTCGGCGAGGTCTTTGGCGAAGCGGGCGGGGTCGGTGGCCTCGAAGGGGCTCTCGGTCTGCTGGTCGAGCTGGACGAGGAGGCCGGTCTCGTAGGGGACGACGACTTCTTTGATGCCGCCGACGGCGCTGGCGACGACGGCGGTCTCACAAGCCATGGCCTCCAGATTGATGATGCCGAAGGGCTCATAGATGGAGGGGCAGCAGAAGACGCTGGCATGGGAATACATGACGATTTTTTCCTGCACGGGCAGCATGGACTGAATCCAGACGATGCCGCCGCGCTTCATCTGGGCGGCGGCGACGGCGGCCTCCATCTCGGCGAGGATCTCAGGGGTGTCTGGCGCTCCGGCGCAAAGGACGACCTGGAAGCCGGGGTCCATGCTCTCGATGGCGCGGACGAGGTGGACGATGCCCTTCTGGCGGGTGATGCGGCCAACAAAAAGGACATACGGCACGTCGGGGTCCACGCCGTGCTTGCGGAGGACGTCGGGGGATTCGGTGCGCTTGTATTCGTCAGGGTCGATGCCGTTGTGGATGACGTGGATCTTGTGGGGATCGACGTGGAAGAGGCGCATGACATCGACTTTGGTCTCTTCGGAGACGGCGACGATGGCGTCGGCCATTTCGATGGCGGTCTTTTCCAGCCAGCAGGTGAAGTCGTAGCCGCCGCCGAGTTGCTCACGCTTCCAGGGGCGGAGGGGCTCCAGGGAATGGACGGTGAGGACCATGGGGATGCCGTAGTTCAGCTTGGCGAGGATGCCGCCGAAGTGGGCATACCAGGTGTGGAGATGGACGACCTGGGCGTCGATGTTGCGGGTGTTGAAGTCGAGATTCCGCTGGAGGGCGCCGAAGACGGACTTGAGGTTCGCGGGGCTGGTCCACTTCGAGTTATCGAGCCCGGTGCCGTGGACTTCGATGGTGCCGGTGCTGTCTTCCTGATCTCCAAAGCAGCGGACCTCCACGTCCATGAGCTTGGCGAGTTCGCGGGTGAGGTATTCGACGTGAACGCCAGCTCCGCCGTAGATGTAGGGAGGGTATTCGTTGGTGAGGAAGAGGGACTTCATGGGTGCGGGTGCTGTCTATCGTGAGACTGGGGGCATAGGCAAGCATCAAACCGTTCACGAAGAGATGGCTTGGACGCAAAAACGGACGCGACCTGTGAGGGGCGCGTCCGTTGAGAGGCTGAGGTGGGATTATTCCAAGATCACACCGCCGGAGAGCACGGGCAGCACAGCGGGCTGTGGGAAGATCGGCTCGGGGAGCTGCTGGAGGAGGAAGAAGCCGTGGCCTTCCTGGCCGGTCGTTGTCGGCACGATGATGCCCTGGAAGGTGGGCTTCCGCACGATGGGCTTGGCTCCGGGGGTGACGGGGTGGGCGTCCGTGAGGGTGAAGCCGCCGCTGATGAGGCCGGTGTCTGTGGCGATCTTCAGGGTCGTGAGCGTGGGGCCTGAGGCAGCGATGGTGAGGCTCTTTCCTGGGATCAGCGAGACGCGGCGGTCAGCACGCGAGGGTGGCCCACCGAGGCCTGCATCGAAGAAGGCGAGGCCGGCGTTGTTGGCGACGGCAGGGGTGGGCTTGCCGAGCACGATAGCGTTGCTTGCGGGGGGGCATAGCGTCCGCCCGTGAGGATGAGGGAGAAGGCGGTAAAGCCGTCTTTGTAGGTCGTGGCATTGGCGGCGGTGCTAGCGGGGCGTGACCAGGTGGGGGCGCCTGCGAGGGAATTTTGGCCCAAAGAGGGTCCGGTGCCGGGGACAATGTCGAGGATGCCGACGAGGCTTCCTTTGGTGGGCAGGTCGTCATAGATGGCGACGTCACCATCAGGGCCGAGGAAGCTGCTGGAGGTGAATTTCTCGCCATCCGCCGTGAGGCCGGCGATGGTGAAGGATTCGCCTTTAGCGGGCACTTTGAAGGAGCCGTAGCCGAGCCCCTGCGGGATGTCGTCATCGCCGGCGAGTGGCAGCGGGACATCCAGAGAGAAGGTGTAGTAGTCGTCGTAGTCGGTGGCCTGGGTGGTGGCGTTCCAGGTGTTTTTCCAGCCGGTGAAGCTGCTGCTTCCGAGGCCGCTGCTGCTGACGGCACCGGTGGTGATGCGCTTCGTGAGGGTGTTGATGGTGAAGCTGACGGCGAGGGCGGGCAAAGGTGCGCGAGTGATGCTGAGGTTACCCGTCACGAGGGAACTGCCCGCCGTGGTGGTGATGCTGCCGCCTGTGGGGAAGCTGTAGTTCTTGGTGCCGAGGAAGACCTTGCCGGTGTAGCTGCCTGTGGGGGTGACTTTCAGCTCGAAGCGTCCGCCGAGGTCGTCATTCACAGGACCACGCTCGATGATGCCGAGGTAGTCGCCATCCGCACCGGCGGTCAAAGGCCGAACGATGAGTGTGGCCGTGGCGGTGGATGTATTGATGCTGTTCTTCGCAGTGACGGTGAAGGAATAGGGCGGCGAAACCTTGGCTGTCGTAGGCTTGCCGTAGATCTCACCCGTGGTGGCATTCAGCTTCAGACCGGCGGGCAAAGGTGTGGCGGTGAAGAGCGTGGCGGTGCCCTTGGTGGGGTCCAGCGGGATGAAGAAGCTGTAATCACCACTGACGATGCCTTCAGTCATGACGACGGGGTTTGGCGTGATGAGCGGGGCGTCATCGAAGACGGTGAGGACGTTGTCACCTCCTGGCAGTGTGCCGCCGGGGCCGGTGACCTCGCAGGTGTAGGTGGCGGCGTCGCCGGATTCAAGGGTGTTGATCACCAGTTGGTTCGCGGGACCGACGACGTAACGCACATCGGCCGGCAGTGGATCGCCATCTTTGAGCCAGAGATAGGTCAAGGTGCTGCCGGTGGTGGTGGCGGCGCTGGCGGTGAAGGTGGCCTTGGCCCCAGCGGCGAGGTTAAAGGTCTTTGCGGTGCGGTCCACCACGGTGAGGGCGGCGGTGTTGCTGTCCGTGAAGCCAGCGGGGTTGGTGGCGCGGTTCCGGTAAAGCACGGCGGCATCCGCGAGCTTCACCGCAGGGAGGGTGTAGCTGGTCGAGGTGGCTCCGGAGATCTTGGCAAAGATTGCGTTGCCTTTATACCACTGGCTGGTGAAGGCGGTGGGGCTGTCCACGACGGAACCAAAGGTCACTGGCAGGCCGAGGGCGATGATCTGGCTGACCGGATGCACATCAAAGGAAGGATTTAGCGTGGCCACACCTTCGCCAGTGACGGCGATGTCGAAGGGGTCCTCGTCGTAATCGTTGCTGGCGACGCGGAGGGTGGCATTGAAGACGCGAATGGCATTCGGCGTGAAGCGGGCGATGAAGGTGGTGGTGCCTTTCGAGGCCAGAGTGGCCAGAGGTGGCGTGGTGATGCTGAAGCTGGCGGCATCAGGTCCGACGAAGCTGGCGGCGATTCCTGTGAGGTTGGTCGTGCCTGGGTTCTTGATCGTGAAGGTGCGGGAGACAAAGGCTGGCTGCACAGCAGGGCCAAAATTGATCGAGGTGACTCCGTCCACGAGGACCGTGGCCGCAGGCTGCTCGACGCTGATCTCAGGGCCAACGGCAGTGCCGGTGAGCTTGATGTCGTAGGGACTTTCGTTGCTGTCGCTATTCACGAAGTGGATGGCGGCAGCACGCGGGCCGAAGCTGGAGGGGCGGAAGGTGATGGGCAGGTTAGCGGACTGACCGGGTCCGATGGCGGCGTCAGAGAGGCCCAGCAGGCTGAAGTCAGAAGCGTTTGCGCCATCAATGGCGATGGTGCCAAGGTACAGCGTGGCAGTGCCGAGGTTCTTGATGAGGAAGGTGAGGTCCACCGCCGTGCCGACGGGAACAGAGGCACCAAAGTTGAGCGTGCCAGCATCAGCCACGGGAGTGCCTGACGGGACTTCGATGGAGATCTCAGGCGTGGTGCCGGTGCCAGTGAGGATGATGTCGAAGGGGTTTTCATTCGCATCATTGCTGGCGACTCGGATCGTGGCGGTGCGGGCACCGACAGCGCCGGGGAGGAAGTTCACGGTGAAGGTGGTGAAGCCTTCAAAGCCGAGGGTCGTGGTGCTCAGCGGACTGAAAGTGAAGTCAGCGGCATTGGCTCCGGTTTTGCTCAAAGCAAGGCCGGTGAGGCTGGCGGTGCCTTTATTGCGGATGATGAAGGTGTAGGTCTTGCCGACACCGACCTCGGTCGAGCCAAAGGCCACGGTGCCGGTGTTGTCGTCGAGTTCGGTGTTGTCATCCGTCTCGTTGAAGACGGCGATCTCAGGAGCACTGACGGGCACACCGTTGCCGGTGAAGTTGATGACGTAGGTGCTTTCGTCGGCGTCATTGCTGGAGAGTTCGAGGCTGCCAGTGGCCGGACCCGCACCGCCGGGCTGGAAGCGCACGCTGAAGGTGGTGCTGGCTCCGGGAGCGATCGTCAGCGAGCCCAGCGGAGTGTTCATGTTGAAGTCTCCCGCCGAGAAATACGTGCTGAGGCCGGTGATCGGTGCAGAGCCGGTGTTCAGCACGGTGAAGGTCTTCACCTTCGAGGTGCCGACGATGGCGTTGCCAAAGTCCGTCGTGCCACCACTGGTAAAGGAGGTGTCGGCGACTTCCTGCACATCGATCTCGGGGATGCCGAAGCTGGTGGCGGTGAGAGCGATGTCGAAGGTGTTTTCATCCGCGTCGTTGCTGCTGATGTGCAGGGCGGCGGTCTTGGCACCGAGCGTGGAGGTTTGGAAGGTCAGGACAAAGGTGGTGCTGGCACCGGCAATCACCGGGGAGACGGGCACGGTGGTGACATCGAAGTCATCGGCATCCGGACCATCAATGGCGATGGTGAGGCCGGTGAGGTAGGTATTGCCTGTGTTCTTGATGGTGAAGGTCTTGGTCGAGCTGGTGTTTACCAAGACGCTGCTATAGGCCACCGTGGAGCTGCCATCGGTGAGGCTCGTGTCCGCAGGCTGCTCGACGACGATTTCCACCGTCTGCGGAGAGGCGATCACGGCCAGACCATGAGCGGAAGTGGGGGCCTGGGAAAGCGCGCTGAATTTCTCATTGGGCTGCAGCAGGCTGGAGTTTAAAGCCACGGGGGAAAGACGCTCGGTGAATGTGCCGTCGCCGACACCGCCTTCATCATTGTAACCCCAGCCGACGAGGCTGCCATCGCTGCACAGGACAGTCTTGTTGTTGTAGCGCTAGCTATGGGCCACGGCGGTCTTGCCTGAAAGGGCGGTGGCTGTGCTGACGAGCACCGGAATATCCCGCGTGGTGTTGGTACCATCTCCGGTGAAGAGTCCCCAGGCGACCAGGGTGCCATCGGTGCAGAGGCCGGTGACTTCCGCAGAGCCGGAGGAGATGGATTTCAGGGTCTTGCCCTGGAGCGCAGAGCCTGCCCCCGTGAACACAGCGCGGGCGACATAGACGGGATTGGCACTCGGACTGATGCCGAGCTGGCCATAGGAATTGCTGCCCCAGCTCACGGCGGTGCCGTCAGAGCAAAGGGCCATGCAGTGGCTGGAGCCCGCGCTGACCTGGATGGGCGTACGGCCCTCCAGAGCAGTACCTGTCACGGTCACGGTGACGGGCACCGAACTGCTGTTCGCCGTGCCATTGCCCATCTGGCCGCTGGTGCCTTCGCCCCAGGCGATGAGGGTGCCATCCGAGCAGAGGGCCAATGAGTGGGTATAACCCGCTGAGATGCCGACGACGAATTTCCCCGCCAGGGCACCGAGGGTATTCACCAGCACGGGGGTGTATCGTGGTGTCGTCGTGCCGTCTCCGAGCTGCCCGGAGCCGTTGGCACCCCAGGCTGCAACGAGGCCATCCGCGGTCAGTGCCAGCGTATGAGAGTTACCTGCGGAGATGGCGACCACGCGCTTGCCAGCCAGCACTCCGGACTGATCCACCGGCGCAGGGTAGGGCTTGGGATCGGTCGTACCATTCCCCAGTCTGCCGCCGCTGTAATCATTTCCCCAGCTGAGCAGGGTGCCGTCTGCCATCAGCGCCACGCTGTGCCAGTAGCCGGAGGTCACACTAAGGATGGCTTTCCCATCCAGCAATCCGCCAGTCTGGCCGACGGCACGCGGCGTGTTTGTATTCGCATCCGTGGGTGGATTGACACCCAGGTGGTTGCCGCCGTAACCCCAGGCGGCGAGGCGGTTGGTGGCCCAGACGAGTTCCAGGTCATTGCCCGTGCCGCCGTAGTAGTTCGCCACAAAGTGGTAGTCCTGACCATTGTAGGAAATGGTCACGGGCTGGCCTTGGCGGAGATTGGTGAAGGCTCCACGGATGAAGCCGAGACCTGTGTTGTTGATCACCACGAGCTTCGAGCCGACGGCGGGCTGGTAGTTGAAGGTGAGATTGATCGCACGGCCTGCGGCGGTGTAGGTGGCAGCAGTCACAGGCACCTCGGCACCGGTGGTGTAGCTGGCAGCCAGCGGCGTGGTGTCCAGCGCCTGCCCCGCGCCAGTGAGCGCCACGGTGAAGGGTGACTCGTCGAAATCCGTGCTCGTCACCGTCAGCGTCGCACTATGAGCGGCGGCACTAGACGGTGTGAAGGAGACCACGAAGTTGATCTTTGCACCCGGTGCCAAATTCAGAGTGCCGCTCGGCGGCAAAGCCGGGAAGATGCTGAAATCTGCCGCATTCGTGCCGCTAAGGGCGATGCCAGACACCTCCAGCGGGCCACTGCCCGTGTTTTGCAGCGTCACGCTGATCGGCTTGGTGAAGGTCAGCTCCTCAGTGCCAAAGGCCAGGGTGCTCACGCCCGAGGTAAGGCTGCTGCCACCGAAGGGAGTGAGAGCAATGTCCGGCAGGCCGGAAAAGCCCACGATGGCGAAGTTGTTGAAGGACAGCGGGCCGCTGGAGAGGCTCACGATGCGGTCATCCGGTGCCAACGCGCTGGTATTCACCAGCACCGGCAGGACGCGGGCAGTGTTGCTGCCATCTCCCATGGACCCCTCACTGCCTTCTCCCCAGGCCACCGCTGTGCCGTCCGTGCAAAGCAGCGTGTGGTGGTTCGTGCGGGAGTAGATGGCACCCACGGTCTTTCCTGAAAGCACCCCGCTCATGTTCACCGGCACGGGGCTGTAATTGCGTGTCGAGGCATCCTGCCCATCGCCGCCAAAGATACCCCAGGCCGCCAGACTACCGTCCGTACACTGCACGAGAGCTTGGGTGGAGCCGACCACCAGAGCCTTCACCAGCTTCCCTTGCAGGCCAGTGCCTGAGGCATTGCTCACCAGCACGGGAATCAGTGAATGACTGCCACCGGAGCCGAGCTGACCGTATTGACTGTTCCCCCAGCTCACCACGCGGCCGTCCGAGCAGAGCACCGCTGAGAAACCGCCACCCGCGCCGATGCTGACGATGGTTCTCCCCACCAGGGCACCCGTCACAGGCACCAGCGTGGGCAGATTCCGCTGCGTGGTGTCTCCCACACCGAGACGTCCGTTGGCGTTGAAGCCCCAGGCCGCCAGCGTGCCGTCCGAGCAGAGAGCCAGGGAGAAGTCCTCCCCGGCGGAGACGGCCACCACCGTTTTCCCTGCAAGAGCGCCACCATTGATCAGCACCGGGCTGCTGCGCAGAGTCGTGGTGTTGTCGCCGACCTGGCCGTTGGTGTTCCAGCCCCAGGCCAGCACGCTGCCGTCTGAGCACAGCGCCAGCACATGCTTGTCACCGCCGGAAATGGTGGCCACGGTCTTTCCCGCCAGCACACCGGTCTGCGGCACGAGCTGGGGCAGATCCTGCGGATTCGTGGTGCCATCCCCCATGGTGCCGCGGAAACCTTCCCCCCAGGCCAGCAGCCGACCGTCAGAGCACAGCGCCATCGTGTAATTGCTGCCACCGACGACGCGCAAAATCGTGCGGCCGCTGAGCTGCCCGGTTGCCGTGTCCACCACGGCGGGGATGTTGATGCTGAGGTTCGAGACCGGATCAAAGCCGAGCTGCCTGCCCCCCGGCCCCCAGCCGATGAGGCGGGTCTTTTTCCAGACGAGTTCCAGGTCGTTCCCCGTGCCGCCATAGTAGTTCGCCACGAATTCATAGTTCCTGCTGGCATAGGTCAGCGTCACCACCTGGCCCTGAGCCAGATTGCTGAACTCACCATTGATGAAGGTGATTCCCGTGTTCTCCACCACCTTCAGCGTCGTGCCCACTGGCGGGGCGAAGTTCAGAGCGAAGCTAATGCTGCTGCCTGTCGCCGTGAAGTTGTTTGACGTGACCGGCACATCCGCCGCCGTGTTGTAACCCGCCGAGATCGGGCCCTGGGCTTGTGCTCGAAGAGTGAGGAGAGATCCAAGTGCCGAGACGAGGAGAAGACAGCGGGAGAGGGCTTTGAGGCGCATGAAGAGATTTCATCTACGCACGGCGCATCACCATGATGATGAATTAATTCCGCACGATGTGTCTCGCCTATCTTATATTGGAGATAAGGCAATCTTTGAATCGTAACATTCGCCTGATGTCGCCCACACTCCCTCAACGAACCGCCCAGCGTGACAAGCCGCTCGACCAGCCGGTGGTGATGCACCAGCGGTGGGAGGATCTGCTGTTTCTGCACTGGGCCTGGGATGCGGCGGAGGTTCAGAAGCGACTGCCGTCAGGGCTGCATGTGGACACGTTTGATGGGAAGGCTTGGATCGCCATCGTGCCCTTTGCCATGCGCGGCATCCGTCCGCGCTTCTGCCCGCCGGTGCCGGGGATCAGTGACTTTTTGGAGATGAATCTCCGCACCTATGTCCACGATGATCAAGGCAGGCCTGGCGTGTGGTTTGACTCGCTGGAGTGTGATCAAGCTCTGGCCGTGTGGACGGCTCGGACGCTGTTTCATCTGCCGTATCAGCACGCGAGGATGTCACTGACGAAGTCGCAGGATGGACTGATCCACTACTGCTCGAAAAGACGCGGGGATGAACACAGGTCCGAGTTTCGCTATCGACTCAAGGCGGGGACGCGTTTGGCCGAGCCGGGCACGCTGGAGTTCTTCCTGGCGGAGCGATACCTGCTCTTCGCTCACACGCCGCGCGGCCTGCGAACAGGGCGGGTGCATCATGCGCCCTATCCACTGGCAGAGGTGGAGTTGGAGTCCTGGGATGCGGACCTTTTCCGCCTGAATGGATATGCCGTGCCGACACGGCCACCGGATCACGTCATTGGTTCGCCGGGAGTGGTGGTGACGGTGTATCCGCTGACGGCGTAGATGTGGGACGCTGATGCAGTGATTTCAGATACGCATTGTCCGGCATCGGCTTCACGGGTCGCTCCGGCGTGGCGATCATCTGCTTCACTTTGCCTGAGCTGCCGGTGATGAGTTCCCGGATGATCTGCGCTTCAGGCAGGTTCTTCCAATACTTCTGCGGCATCTCGGACTGCATGGCCTGCACCTTCAGCCGCGCGGGATTGAAGATGCTGCGGTAGTAGGTGCGCCAGAGGTCGTCGTGGGCATCGGCGTCGGGGACTTCGCCTTTGGAAACGCCAGGGCTGAAGGTGAGATCGCTGCCATCCCAGTGGGCGCATTCATCAGGAGTTAAAATGGACCAGTCCATGCCCACGAAGCGCTTTTCGAAAAACGGCGATGCCAGACGAACGATGCGATATGTGGGCTCAAACCACGCCACGAATTGCTCGCGCCCAGCCTCGCTGGTGCCGATGAGCCGGAAGCGGACAAAGGCATGCATCTTGTGGATGTCTCGCGCCACGGCCTTGGCCCAGACCTGACACTGACGCGTGTCGGGATGATGCGGCATGGCGAGCAGATGCCGCTCACCGCCGAGCGTGAGTCGATGCAGCAAACGATAGAGAATGGCGAAGCGCCGCTCATCGGTGTGAGCACAGACACTGGCCGCGAGCGAGAGGAAGTCGGGCGGCACTTTGATGTCCTGCGCTGGCCGCGCCGCATAGATGGCGGAGTCCTCCATCAGCAGGCTGCCCGTCTGCGTGACATCACACCAATCCACCTCCTCTGGCTTCACACTCTGGCGCAGCAGCTTGCGGGCTTTGGCTCGCCACGCAACAAAGCTGGGCTCGATGGCGGCGGTGATCATAGCTGTCCGCTCAGCGCCATGAGGGCGTCTGCTTTGTTGGTGGCGGGCGCTGCGGTGAAGTTGAGTTCGAGCTGTCGTGGGCCGGGGAGGAAGTGCTGGCGGAGGTGCTCGCTTTCAAGCAGGGCAGGGCGGGGGAGGTGATCGGCGGCGATGATGAAGGGCAGTACCTTTTTCAAGCTCACGCGCATTCTCTGGAGGTCCGTGAGATGCAGCCGTGCATATCGGCGAGCGGCCAGGATGCGCTCCACATTCACCGTGCCGAGGCCGGGAATGCGCCAGAGCATTTCCCGCGATGCGCGGTTCACATCCACGGGGAAAAGCTGCCGGTTCCGCAGCGCCCAGGCGAGCTTTGGATCGATCTCCAGATCCAAGTGCGGATGCGCGGCGGGAAGCAGTTCCTTCACATCGAAGCCGTAGAATCGCAGCAGCCAGTCGGCCTGGTAAAGCCGATGCTCACGCACAAGCGGCGGCGGTTTGATGGGCAGCAGCACGCTGGGCTCCGGGATGGGGCTGAAGCCGCTGTAATAGACGCGGCGCAGGCGGTAGTCGCGATACAGTTCATCCGCACGACCAAGCACGAGCGCGTCATCGGAGCTGTCCGCGCCCACGATCATCTGGGTGCTCTGGCCGGTGGCAAAGACGGGCGCTTTGGCACGCGGCGCGTTTTTGATCTGACGCGCTTCTTTGCGGGCGGTGAGCGTCTCCTCGATCTTCGCCCGGATGCCGCCCATGGCTTGCTTCGTGTTCGCGAGATTCTTTTCAGGAGCCAGTTTGTCCAAACCCTCCTGCGTCGGCAGCTCGACATTGATGCTGATGCGGTCAGCGTAGCGTCCGGCTTTTTCGATCAGCTCCTGTGAGGCTTCGGGGATGGTTTTGAGATGAATGTAACCGCGAAAGTGGTGCACCTCCCGGAGCTGCCGGGCGACCTCGATGACCATCTCCATGGTGAAGTCCGCGCTGCGCACGATGCCGCTGCTGAGGAAGAGTCCCTCGATGTAGTTCCGCTTATAAAAATCCAGCGTGAGCTGCACCACTTCCTCCGGCGTGAAACGGGCGCGCTGCACATTGCTGGAGCGGCGGTTGATGCAGTAGTGGCAGTCGTAGAGGCAGACATTTGTCAGCAGCACCTTCAAGAGGGACACGCAGCGCCCGTCCGGCGTGTAGCTGTGGCAGATGCCCATGCCGCCTGTGGAGCCCACGCCTGTGCTGCCGCGCGAGTCCTTCCGTGCCGCGCCGGAACTGGCGCAGGAGGCGTCATACTTCGCCGCATCGGCCAGGATTTCGAGTTTGCGCGTGAGTTCCATGAGTTCACTCGAACAGTTCATCATTCACACCGCTTTGTCATCTCTTTCCACGAAGTGCCTGTGGTCATTGATGCCATGCAGCTTGGCTTCCACTTAGCTTTGTTCCGTTCTCTGGAGCATATCAGATCGCGGAGCACCCCCTTTCCTGTCTCCAACCACCTCCCCCGAACATTCGGGGGGCTTGCACGACGGCGCTCGGGCGACCGTTTGATCCACGTTCAATGACACGACTCCTTTCTGCCACGCTGATCGTCCACACCGCCTTGATTGCCACAGCTTCACTATGGGCGGTTGAATCGCGGGACCTGGAGAAGGTGGTGAAGCCGTTTTTCTCCCAGCACTGCAGCTCATGCCATGGCGAGAAGAAGCAGAAGGGCGATCTGCGGGTGGACACGCTGGCGGTGGATCTGCAATCGCCGAAGATCATGGGGCATTGGGAGGAGATCATGAATCGCATCATCTCGGGCGACATGCCGCCGGAGGATAAGCCGCAGCCGAAGGCGGAGGAAATCTCGCGCGTGGGGGACTGGATCGCGACACAGCTTCGCGAGGCGGAAGTCGTGCGGCAGTCATCGGGCGAGCGGGTGACGTTTCACAAGCTCTCGCGTGACGAGTATGCGAACACGATCCGCGATCTGCTGGGCGTGAACTTTGATGCCAAAGGGCCGACGGGACTGCCGGAGGACCCGGACTGGCATGGCTTCGAGCGCATCGGCGCGGCGATGACGTTGTCGCCCTTCCATGTGGAGAAGTATCTCGCGGCGGCGGATGCCATTCTCGATGAGGCGTTGTCCTTGCGGCCGGAGCCGAAGCGCGAGCTGATCCACTGGGGGCCTTATGATTTCCGCTGGAAGGGTTTCAAAGAGGAATACGAGGCGCGTGGCATTGCCGACAAGGTGCGCATCGAGATCGTGCCGAACAATTACACGACCGACACCTGGAACATCAAAATCCCGCACACGGGTGATTATATCGTGCGCATCAAGCTCAGCGGCCTGCGGCCCGAAGGCGGTCGTGCGCCGCGCTTGAAGCTCTACATGCCGGTGGTGGACAAAACGATCATCGAGCAGGACGTCGATGCGCCGGAGGACAAGCCGGTGACCATCGAGGCACGTGTGCATCTCACGGCAGGCAGCTATCCGGTGCGCGTGATCAATTCCGTGCCCGGCCCGAACCCCGAGG
>NZ_JBILYB010000240.1:0-5519 GCF_044378005.1 Prosthecobacter sp. | reverse complement strand
ATTGGCCTGACCATCGAAGCGGTAGCTGCCATCGGGGCCGCAGATACGGGAGTCGCGGAAGATGGTACCCGTGCTGTCGAAGCACTCGACGACGACTCCAGGAATGCCGGCCTCGCCACCATCGCGGGTGCCGTTGCCATTTGTGTCAGCAAAGACGATGCCTCCGAGGGTTCCGGCGTAGGCGCGGCCGAAGTTCATGTCTTCCAGCTCCCAACCACCCTGGAGGGAGACAGTGTGCCCGGCGGCAGTGGTGGTCTGGGTCATGCCCGCAGGGAAATCAGGGTCACTGGGGTTGAATCCGACGAGGTAGCTGCCTGCGGGCACGAGGAACTCATATTCGCCACTCGCATCGGTGCTGGCGGTCATGCTGATGGGGCTGCCACCCGTGGTGTTGCCATTGATCACGACGGAGATGTTTGCCAGGCTGGTTTCAGCGCTGTCGCGGATGCCGCTGTAGTTGGCGTCATGGAAGACATAACCTGCGACGAGTGCCAGCTCGGCGAAGCCGAAGTCGGCGGTAGTGAGTTCCTGCGCAGTGGCAAGGGTGACAGCGATCTCTTCCCCATTCGTGGGCAGCATGGTGTTATACAGGCCTGCATTCGGACTACCGACAGGGGCGGGCACATGCTGCTCATCCACACGCACGACGTAGCTGCCTGCGGGCAGGTTTTGTACGGTGTAAATGCCGCTGGCATCGGTGAAGGCGATGCCGACCTCGACTTCGTCGGCATCGACAGCGCTGTTGCTGTTTTCATCGGCATAGACACTGACGCGCACGTTCGGGATGCCGCTCTCACCGGCGTCCTTGGTGCGGTCGTTGTCAGTGTCGTAATAGACGAGGTCGCCGATGCTGCCGGTGTGATTGAAGCCGAAGTTTTTGCCCGTGCTGATCTGGAGGGCGGTGAGTGTCACGGGCCGGACAGCGCTGCCGCCACTGACGTAGTTCATGCCCGCTGGGATCGTGTTTTCGAGCACATCGACGAGGTAGGCTCCGGAATTAAGCCTTGGCATGATGTAGAGGCCATTGACGTCCGTTTCAACACAGCGCACGAGAAGATCAGCAGCATCGAGAAGTCCGTTTGTATTGCGATCGAGGTAAAGATTGACGGCGATGTCTTCGAGCGGTGCTTCCTCACTCTCGATGACACCGTCTTCATCGCGGTCTGTCCAAACAGTGCCGCGGATCTCAGCAGCGGTGGCGGGCGGCGCTGGTGTGAAGGCTCCGAAGTCGGCGTCGTCAATGCGGGTGCTGTTTGTCGCAAGGGTGCGCTGGAGTGTCGGGCTGGATGTCATCACCCAATCCGTGGGCAGGGTGGTGAGGTCGATAGCGACATTCCATGGCGCGCCAGCATTGGCATTGAGGCCATAGACGCGATAGGCGCCGCTGCCATCAGTGGTGGCGGTCTTGGTGGTGGCACCACTGGTGACATTGACTTTGACTCCGGCGAGACCGGGTTCGCCGACATCGTGGGTGCCGTTGCCGTTGTTATCGGCAAAGACAAGATCGCCGATGCTGCCAGTTAGGCCGGTTTGGACGGTGTTGGAATTTTTCAGCGGTATCGCCAAGGGGCCGCTGGACTCGCCGGTCTGGATGCTGGCCGTGTTGCTGATGCCATCCACACCGGGGACGCTGTTGATGGTGACTCGGAAGGTCAGGTTCGGCACCACGATGACGCTATTGCTGGTGGCAGAGGGCCAGGTCGTGGAGCCATTGGTGGCGCTGATGCCAAACTGAACTTGGCCGATGCCAGTGCTGGCGGTGCTTTGATAGACCCAGGTAAAGGTGGTGCCAGCGGGGCCGACGGTGGCGCTGGCTGGGGTGGGGCCGCTGATGAGCGTGGCACCAGCGCCGCCGCTGCTTGTGACCACTGGGGTGCCAGGGGTAACTCCGGTGACATTGCTCGGTGAGGTGAGTGTCTGTCTGACGGTGAACTGTGTGCTGGGGCCGACCATGGTGCGGGTAGTGCTGACGGCATTCGTCACGGAACCAGCACCAGTGCTCGGCACGGCTGCGGTATTGCTGCCCAGATTCCATCTCACGGCTCCGCTGGTGAGCGTGCCGCCGACATTGGCACTGCTGGGGACGTAAGTGGTGCCGGTGGGGATGGTGTCTGCCACGGTGACACTGGTGAGCAAGTCACTGCCGCGATAGGTCGGCGCGAGGGTGTAGGTGAGCGTATTGCCAGGAACGGCGGTTATGAGATCGACAGACTTGGTGAGCAGTGGCGTGAAGGGGAAGTCATTCGTGAGGCTGGTCTGCCCGGCGGAGACGGTGACGCGGATCTGACGATTCAGGGCCGTGTGTCCTGTCGGCACCTCGGGCGCGCTGACATCACAAACGACGATGTAACTGCCCGCGCCAATGGCATCGAAGCGGTAGAGTCCATCAGCCCCCGTGCGCGTGGTGCGCAGCAGATCGGCGGTGTCTGGCGAACCATCAGCATCAATATCGGCGTAGAGGGTGATGGGCAGATTCGCCACAGGCAGCTCACCCGCGTCGAAGACGCCATCGGTGTCGGCATCGATGAAAGCGGAGTCGCCGATGCTGGCAGGCACCTCACGCCAGAAGCCGAAATGCGCAGTGCTGTAGGCCCCTGAGAGGGACTGCACGCGGTGTGGATCAGTGGTGGTGAACTGGAAAGGGCTGCCGCCGAGGCCGGTGACGATGTCGGCGTCTGCCTGATCGACATCGACGAGGTAGTCCAGAGTGAGTGGGAGATTGGTGAAGCTGTAGCTACCGCCTGCGGAGCTGCTTTGCGTTGCGATGAGGGCATCACTGCCTGTGTCGATCACGCCATCGGCATCAAGGTCGCGATAGAGGCGCACAGTGACGGCTGAGAGGCCGGTATCGCCGGGGGGCTGATAGACACCGTCACGGCCCAAATCATGAAAAACAGAGCCGCTGACGCTGCCCGTACCGCCGGTACGATAGCCGAAATCGACACTGAGTTTTTGCTCGTTGTGCGCTAGCACGACGGTGGCCTGGTTCGCTGAGGCGATGCCATCGAAATCAAAGGTGGGCGTGTGTGCGGCTGGGGCCGTAGTCTTCACCACATAAGTAGCTTCGGTGAGGTTGGCGAAGTCATATTTCCCCTGGGCATCCGTGGTCTTCGTGCTCAGCAGGGTGGTGCCATTCGCCGCGTAGAGCTGCACGGTGACGCCGGGCAGGCCATCGTCCTCGGGGTCCATGACGCCATCGCCATCCCAGTCACGGAAGACGCTGTCGCCGATGCGCGCACCGCCGACGGTGACGGGTGCGAGCGCGCCTGTGGACATGACTTTGCCCTCGTACTCGAAGGTGAAGCTGTTGGTATAGACGCCCGCAGGTTGGGTCGCGCTGATGCGGCATTTAAAGACAACGACAAGGCTCTTTCCCGACTCGATGCCTGTGTTCAGGGTGAAGACTGGCTTTGTGGTGTCGGTGGAGTTCACTGACAGCGCGGAGGTGCCAACGCCCGCGAGTTTCGCGGAGACAAGACTGTCGTAAGTGAAGCCCGTGGGCAGTCGCTCGCGAATGACGAGAGGCACAGCATTCGGACAAGGGCCTTCATTGAGCATCGTGACGGTGTAGGTGACGAGGTCGCCAGGATTCGCGATGGATGGGGTGACGCTCTTGTCAGGGTAGAGAAGCGATGCTGCGGCGACTTCGATGGTCTCGGTATTGCAGGCTTTCGGGGCCTGATCGCTGGTGGCACAGACGGTGTTTGTCATCACGCCCGTGCCGGTGGCGCGCACTCGTAGGGTGATGCTGCGGACGCTGTTGGGTGCTACGGTGCCCAGATTCCAGCGCAGAGGGCTGGTGCTTGTGGGCGCAGGTGTGGCACTGACATAAACGATACCGCTGGGCAGAGTGTCGTCGATCACCGCGTTGGTTAGGGACGAGGTGGCAGTATTGGTGAACCAGATCGTGTAGGAGAAGGTTTCCCCCGGGGCGACGATGGGTTTCGAGGCTTGCTTGAAGACCATCGGCTTGCTGGTGAGCGAGAGGGCGGTGTTTTCATAGTAGCGCCAGAGATGGTCTTTGTTGGTGTATTCGCCGCCAGCATCACCGCCAAAGGTATCCGCATAGGCTTGCAGGAAGCCCGCTGCATCGAAGGGCGAGTTTGGCTGACCCGGACCGACATTGACCCGCAACTGCACTCGTGCGTATTCAGGCCGGAATAGCTCCAAATTTCCCCAGGCGAGGCGGACAGCCTTCGGGCTGGTGGCGTCCGTCCAGCTCGTGGTGGCTGGCAGAGGATTCGTGGTGCTGAGATCGTAGCCGATCTGGCTGCCATCGACTCCGACGAGTCCCAGCGCGGTGCTGCGCAGGCCGGGGGTGTCTTTGGCGATCTGACTGCCGGGATACTTGATGCGCTTCCACGGGCCCATGTTCCGCACAGCGTTCTTCATGCGGGCTGGGTCGCTGGCATTGGCATCCCAGTAGGTTTTATCAAAATGCCAGGCATAGCCGCTCTGCGGACCCGCCACGCCGCTGCCCATGCCCCAGGGCGTGTTCCCACGGCCATCAGGATCGATGAGCGGGGTGATGGAGTTCACGCCAAAAGCGATGAGCTGCTCTGCATCCCAGCGTGTCGTCGGGGTGACGAGGTCGCCGGAGTTGTTTTTCAAGACGTTGTCGGTGGTGGTGCCGGTATTGCCGTCCAGACCGCCCATGCTCACCCAGCTCTGCCAGGCGGTTTTCGGGTCGGTGGAGTAAAAGATGCCCGTGTCCGAGTAAACACCCGCCATCGTGCCGCGCATGAGACCGGTGCTGCTGTCCACGGTGTAGGCTTTGTCCCCGATGATGTTCGGCCCCAGCTCCAAACCCTTCAGCGAGTTCTGTACCTTCGCTCCCACGGACCCATCCCCGAGCGCTAGGACGGACTGCCCTTTCATGGCCATAGGCACAAATTTTCCCTCGCTATCGATGCGGCCATACTGCGCGCCGACAACCTGAGCCCCTACCGGGATGAAAAAGGTGGAGTAGCCCCCTGCCCCGGTCGGCGTGCCCACGGAGGGTGTGGCTTTCATCACGAGACCGACGACATCGCCTGTTTGAATCAATGGTTGGCCGGCTGCCTGACGCTGCTGCATCCGAGCCAGCGTTTCCTGGTCGAAGCCGATGTAATCCGCACGCTGATTGAGATTATGAGCCAGCGCTGAGCCCTGAAAAATCAAGGCTCCGGCGAGCATGGCGGCTCCTAACCGAAGGCATGGCGCGAGCACATCGCTGTAGCGGACAGCAGCCTCCAGAAAAAATTTTCCACCGGACAAAAGCCCTCCCATCAAGGGCATGGATTTCGAGCCGGGAGGCGCACCGCCCCCGGACCTGCTGCCACAAGAAAGGCCGCTGGGTGAATCCATGAGTTCCATCAATTACAATAATCATACCCATACTCATTATAATTTCTATACAATTTGAGCTGATATTTTAAATAACTTAACAATCATCGTCGCCGAGTCGGGATTTTCAAAAAGATCCCTGTGTTGCCTCATCGTTTCCCGATCCACCGAACGCGAAGCCATGAGCCCGGTGC
>NZ_JBILYB010000239.1:0-5542 GCF_044378005.1 Prosthecobacter sp. | reverse complement strand
TCGCCGACAACAAAAACTACGCCCGCAGCCTGAAGCGCCGCCTCGCTGCCGAAGTGCTGCTGGATGCCGTCAGCGATGTCACCGGCCAGCGCGACAGCTTTAGCGGCCTGCCGCCCAATGCCCGCGCCGTGCAGACCTGGAATCACAAGCTCGACAGCGACTTCCTCGATGCCTTTGGCCGCCCAAATGCCAGCCAGGAATGCCCCTGCGAACGCGAGCGCAAACCCAGCGTCGTCCAGGCCCTGCATCTGATGAATTCCAACAGCCTGCAAACCAAGCTCACCAGCAGCGAAGGCCGCATCAGCAAGCTCGCCAAGAGCGATCTGCCCGAGCCTAAGCTCGTGAACGAGATCTACCTCGCCACCTACAACCGCCTGCCAAACGCCGCCGAACTTCAGACCTCCCTCCGCTTCTTCAACACCCCCGGCTCCACCCGCCAAACCGCCGCCGAAGACCTCGCCTGGGCGCTGATCAACTCAGCGGAGTTCGTGTTTAATCATTGATGCCTTGAGCGGCAAGACTTGCCGTTCGCCTCCCGTAATTTGCAGCGTGACTTCCCCCATTCACACCAACTGCGCCGGCATGGCGCGCCGTGATTTCCTCCAAACTGGCTTCGGCGCCATTGGCGGACTCGGCATGTCCCAGCTCATGAGCCTGCGTGCGCAGGCCGCTCAGGCTCGCGGTCTCGCGAGCCCGAACAACGTGAACTGCATCCTCGTCTGGCTCGATGGCGGCCCCTCGCACTACGAGACCTTTGACCCGAAGCCGACCGCCCCGCAGGACATTCGCGGGGAGTTCAAATCCATCCCCACTTGTGTTCCCGGCACGCACTTTTGTGAAACGATGCCGCTGCTGGCCAAGAGCTTCGACAAGTTCAGCGTCATCCGCTCCATCTGCCACAAGGACCCGAATCACGGCGGCGGGAATCATTACATGATGACTGGAGCACCGACGCCGGTGCCGGTTGGTTGCGGTGCCTTCGTCAGCTTCCATCCTTCGTTTGGCTCCATGGTTTCGCAGTCACGCGGTATTCGCGGCGGGTTGCCCGCCTACATGAGTCTGCCGAATGTCTCGCGCTCCGGTGGTCCGAACTTCCTCGGCGCTCAACATGCGCCCTTCGTCATCGGCGGTGATCCGAGCGGCAAATCCTTCCGCGTCCGCGATGTCGCCATTCCTCAGGACATCAGCGAAGGCCGCGCGATGCATCGCAATCAACTGCGCGAGTCTTTGGACAGCCTGAAACGCATCACGGACAAGGCGGCAGAAGACCCCACCGTCGGTTTTGATCAGTTTTACGGCCAGGCGCTCGACCTCGTGACCTCGCCTGTCGCACAGGCAGCCTTCGATGTGAGCAAAGAGCCCGAAGCCACCCGCAAACTCTATGGCGAACATGACTTTGGTCAGCGTCTGCTGCTTGCTCGTCGCCTCGCCGAAGTTGGCGTCAGCTTCAGCGTCGTTTATTGGGGCGGCTGGGATGACCATCGCGGCATCTTCAAGACCTTCAAAGATGGCAAAGCCGCCAAGCTCGACCAAGGCATGAACGGCCTGATCACCGATCTCAGCCAGCGCGGCATGTTGGATAACACACTCGTCATCTGCCTCGGCGAATTTGGCCGCACGCCGAAGGTCAATAAAGACGCGGGTCGTGATCACTGGCCGGGCGCGATGAGCGTGCTCATGGCAGGTGCGGGCATCCCCGGCGGACAAATCGTCGGTGCCACGGACCCCAAGGGCTACTACGCCGCCGAAAACATCTACTCCCCTGAGGACTTCGCCGTCTCGCTCTACACGAAGCTGGGCATTGATCCGCATCAGGTGCTGCACACGAACACCGGTCGTCCTGTGCAGCTCGTGAACGGTGGCAAGCCCATCAAAGAGTTGTTTGCGTGAGCACGCGACTGACTTTCGCTCTCTGTCTCGGTGCCTCGCTGCTTCATGCCGAGGCACCGAAGCTGGAGGCCATCTTTCCCGCCGGCGGGCAGGCAGGTTCTAGCTTTGTCATGAGCGCCAGCGGCAAGCTGGAAGCCGATGCTCGACTGTGGACATCAGCCCCAGGAATCCACTTCGTTCCGAACGGCAAAAAACGTGAGTGGCAGGTCACCCTCGCCGCTGATGCGCCGCTTGGGATGCACCTCATGCACTGCGCGAATGCCGACGGAGCCTCCGAGCCTCGTTGGTTCAGTGTCGGCAGTCTGCCTGAGCTCGCGGAAGTCGAGCCGAACGACGAAGTCGCCAAACCTCAGGTCATCGAAAAACTCCCCGTCTGCCTCAATGCCCGCCTCGACAAAAGTGGCGACATGGATGGTTACGCGGTGAAGCTCGAAGCCGGGCAGACGCTCGTCGGCATCGTCGAAGCATACTCGCTCGGTTCCGGCGTGGACATGCTCGCCCATGTGATGGACGAGGCGGGCGTGAGGCTCCTCACCGCCAGTGATTCACGCAATCTTGATCCCGTGCTGAGCTTCAAAGCACCGAAGGCAGGCCGATACATCGTCCAGCTCGCCGGCTTCCCGCATCCGCCTGCTGCCGATGTCCGCTTCACCGGCAGTGCCACCACCGTTTACCGCCTCCACCTCAGCGCCAGCGCTGCCATGACGCAGCTGTTCCCCGCCGCCGTGGCTTCGACAGGCAAGAGCGAGGTCGAACTCATCGGCCACAATCTCGACCCGAAGAAGTCGAAGCACACCTTTGAAGCCAAAGACCTCCGTCGTGATGGCGAACTCGCCTTCGTGACACCTCCGGGAGCCCTTTTGCCGATCCAAGTGCTCGTCACCGCAAAGCCCGCCACGGCTGAAAAAGAGCCCAACAACACTAAGGAGCAAGCCACGCCGATCCAAGTCGGTGCCATCGGCGGACGCATCACCGACAAGAGTGATGTCGATCGTTTCTCCATCACCATGAAGAAGGGCGACAAACTCCAAGCGCGAGTCTTTGCGAAGCGTCTCGGCATTCCCTTCGATGCCCTGCTGAAGATCGAAGGCCCCGACGGCAAGCTCATCACCAGCGCCGATGACGAAAGCGAGCAGCGCCCCGATCCTCAGGTCATCTGGACCGCCGCAGTCGATGGGCCGCACGTCATCGTCGTGGAGGATTTGTTTCACCAAGGTGGCGCCGAAAAGGGCTACGTCCTCGATGTCGCCGCCCCTACACCCGCCTTTGAAGTCACTCTCGCCGATGCAAAGCCCATCACGCTCGAAGCAGGAAAAACAGCGAGCCTGAAAGCCACCGTGAAGCTCCTCAACAGCTTCAAAGGCCCGCTCATCGCCCGAATCGCCAACCTGCCCTCTGGCGTCAGTGCCGCCGAAGTCGCCGTGCCTGAAAAAGGCGGCGAAGTGGAGATCAAACTCCAAGCCGCCACGAATGCGATCAAGTCCGGCCAAGCCATCCAGATCGAAGTTTGGACCAAGGACGCTCCCATTCTCTCCAAGCCCGCCACCGTACCCCTGCGCGGCGAAAACAAACGCGGCTCCAGCCAGCTCGATGACACGACTCAGGTGTGGCTGACGGTGAAGTGATCACGCCAAAATCGGCCTCACCACTTCCCCATGCACATCGGTGAGGCGGTAGTCGCGGCCTTGGTAGCGGAAGGTGAGGCGCTCGTGATCGAGACCGAGCAGGTGCAGCAGGGTGGCGTTGAGATCGTGGGTATGCACGGCCCCTTCGACGGCGTTGAAGCCGAGTTCGTCGGTCTTGCCGTGCATGATGCCGCCCTTCACGCCGCCGCCGGCCATCCACATCGTGTAGGCGTCTTTGTGGTGATCGCGGCCCGCGGTGGTCTTCTTGCCATCGCCATCCACGCCCTGGCGCAGCGGTGTGCGACCAAACTCGCTGCCCCAGATCACGAGCGTTTCATCGAGCAGGCCGCGCTGTTTCAGATCACGCACCAGCGCGGCCATGGGCTGATCCACATCCTTCGCCTTGGCACGCAGACGTTTGTCGAGACCGCCGTGATGATCCCAGTCGGAGTCAAAGAGCTGCACCATGCGCACACCGCGCTCCACGAGCCGACGCGCGAGCAGGCAGTTGTTGGCAAAGGAGGCCTTCCCCGGCTGCGCGCCGTACATCTCCAGTGTGGCGGCGGGTTCCTGCGAGATGTCCATCAGCTCCGGCACGCTGGCCTGCATTCGGAAAGCCATCTCATACTGGCTGATGCGCGTGGCGATCTCGGGATCACCCACGATGCCCAGGTTCTGCTCATTCAGCGCCCTCACCGCATCCAGCACCTGACGCCGATCCCCGCGCGTGTGGCCCTCGGGATTGCTGAGAAAGAGCACCGGATCACCGCTGCTGCGGAACTGCACCCCCTGATACACACTCGGCAAGAAGCCCGTGCTCCACAGCGCCGTCCCCGCACCGCCGGGCGGGCCGGAGGAAAGCACGACATAGCTCGGCAGATCGCGATTGTCCGTGCCGAGGCCATACGTCACCCACGATCCCATGCTCGGCCTGCCGCCCTGGCCGAAACCCGTGTGCAGAAACATTTGCGCCGGGGCGTGATTGATCTCGTTCGTGTGCATCCCCTTCAGCAGGCAGATGTCATCGGCCACCGTCGCCAGATGGGGCAGCAGCTCCGACATCACCGCGCCGCTCTGCCCATGTTTGCCGAATTGGTAGGCCGAGCCCGCCAGCGTCATCTCCCCGCCGATGAAGGCAAAGCGCTTCCCCTTCAGCAACTCCTCCGGGCACCTCTGGCCGTCGTGCTTCCGCAGCGCGGGCTTGTCATCAAAGAGATCGAGCTGCGAAGGCGCGCCGATCATGTGCAGAAAAATGACGTTCTTCGCCCGAGGCGCAAAATGTGGCCGCGAAGCCGCCGAGATCTCCGCCGCCGGCAGATCCCGCGCCAGCAGTGATCCCAAAGCCGCCGCCCCCAAAGCCCCGCTGGAGCGCTGGAAAAAGTCGCGGCGGTTCAGGTGGAGGAAATCAGGAGACAGGGAGTGCATGGCCGCTGAAACGTCAGATGCGGGTGCGATCTATGCCTTGGTTTGTGAGGTGTGGTGAAAAGATCGGCTGGTTGGCCATCACTTCAATGCAGTAACTAGAACACGCCCTTAATGTCCTTATTTGATCTCGCCTGATATATCCCGAAACAGAAAATGCGCTTATTTAACTGGGATGCCCTGAGGGACTCTGCGTAGATCTTCAATACCGGCTTTTAGCTCCTGATTCATTTTCTCGAATGATTTGAAGCTTTCGCCACTTTTGCGCAAGGATTCATCCAATTCCCTTTGTTTTCGCATAGCTTCGATACTTCCATTCAAAAACTTACTGTGCTGATCCATCATCTCTTTGTTTCTCATCTCAATTGCGTCATCAGAAAGTTTGTTGAGATGTGCGCGATGCTCAGCTTTTTGACGTGGCATAATGCGCAGGTAGTAGTTCATGCCTCCAGCAACTCCTGCCAGCACTAAAAATCCAATCGCCGCGATGTTGATGTTAGAACTGTTCATTTTTTTGACTTTCATTTAGACCTTCTATAAATCAATCGCACAGCAAAAAACATCCCAATTATTTCAAACTATGCCCCAGTTTTACTGCATGCACT
>NZ_JBILYB010000011.1:0-75448 GCF_044378005.1 Prosthecobacter sp. | reverse complement strand
GGATCGACTTTGAGGATGTCCAAGGACTCGACACTGGTGATGCCGCTGTCGGCGTATTTCTGGAGCAGGGCATCTAGAACGGCGCGAGCCTTGTCTCCGTGCTTGGCGAAGACATTGCGCTTCTTCACCTTGTCGGCGCGTTCCTTCCGCGTGAGTGGAGGTGCATCAAAGGCGACGTGACAGATGAGATCAAAGGCGTCGTAGTCGCGGCCCACCTGCTCGGCGAGTTCGTCGAGGAAGACGCCTTTGGTGGCGAGTTCCTCCAAGATGGCCTGCTTCTTTTCGGCATCATTCCAGACGGTGAGGAAGGCATCCAGCGAAGCGAACTCCTTGCGCACAGTTTTGCGCGAGTAGTCTTTCAAGGACTCGGTGATGAGCTTGCCGCTTTCGTCCAGATACTGCACCCGCTCCGTGGCGACGCGGACCATGACGTTATCGACATAGTATTTGGTGGGCGGATCACCGCCGCCTTCGCCAAACGGGCCGGGCTGTTCTTCGCCATAAGGCAGTGGATCTTCACGCACACCGCCCTCCCCATCGTCAGGTGGGTCATCCGGCGGCACGGGAGGGTCATCGGGTCCGGGAACATACACCTGCACGGGATCACCATCGAAGTTAGGATCGGCAAAGAGCGCGGTGGCCCGCTTGAAATCCATGATGGTGAAGAAGAACTTGTTGTAGTCCTCATTGATGCGCGTGCCGCGCCCGATGATCTGCTTAAACTCCGTCATCGAGCCGATGCGCTTGTCGAGCACGATGAGCTTGCAGGTCTGCGCGTCCACGCCGGTGGACATGAGCTGGGAGGTGGTGGCGATGACGGGATAGGTCTTCTCAGGGGCGATGAAGTTGTCGAGCTGAGCCTTGCCAGCGGGATTGTCTCCGGTGATGCGAACGACGTAGTTGGGATTCGCGGCGGCGAGGTCGGGATTGGCATTCACCATGGCCTGCCTCATGCGCTCGGCGTGCTCGATGTTTTCGCAGAAGATGATGGTCTTCGAGTAGCGGCTGGTGGCCTTCAGAAACTCAGTGACCTTCGCTGCAACGACGGCGGTGCGCTTTTCGAGGATGAGGTTGCGGTCAAAGTCGCGGTCGTTGTATTCGCGGTCCTCAATGAGCTGGCCGTATTTGTCCATCTGACCGTCCTCGGGCCGCCAGCCGTCGAGGTCTTTGTCGAGACCGATGCGGACGACCTTGTAAGGGGCCAGGAAGCCATCGCTGATGCCCTGCTTGAGCGAGTAGGTGTAGATGGGCTCGCCGAAGTATTCGATGTTGGAAACTTTTTCGGTTTCCTTCGGCGTGGCGGTGAGGCCGATCTGGGTGGCGGAGGAGAAGTACTCCAGCACCTGACGCCAGCGCGCATCATCCGCTGCGCTGCCGCGATGGCACTCATCCACGATGATGAGGTCGAAGAAGTCTTTGGAGAACTGTTTGTAGATATTGGCCTCTTCTTCAGTGCCGGTGACGGCTTGGTAGAGGCAGAGGTAGATCTCAAAGGACTTGTCCACCGTGCGATTGGTGACCTTGGTCATGGCGGTGCCGAAGGGCTTGAAATCGTTCGTCTTCGTCTGGTCGGCGAGGATGTTCCGATCCACGAGGAAGAGGATGCGCTTCTTCGCGCCCGACTTCCAGAGCCGCCAGATGATCTGGAAAGCGGTGTAGGTCTTGCCCGTGCCGGTGGCCATGACGAGCAGGATGCGATTCTCGCCCCGCGCGATGGCATCCACAGTCCGATTGATGGCAATGATTTGATAGTAACGCGGAGCCTTGCCCGAACCGTCGTCATAGTAGTCTTGAGCAATGATGGTGAACTGCTCAGCCTTGAGGCCCTTGGCCTTGCAGTAGCGCTGCCAAAGCTCCTCGGGCGAGGGGAACTGATCGAGCGGGATTTCCCGAGTCACCGTGCCGGTGGTCGCGGTGCGGTCGTGCTCCAGGAAGGCGTCGCCATTCGAACTGTAGGCAAAGGGTAGATCGAGAATCTCCGCGTATTCAAGCGCCTGCGGCATGCCCGCGCCGACGGACTGGTTGTTGTCCTTCGCTTCCACGACAGCGAGCGGGAGCTTCGGCTTGTAGTCGAGCAGATAGTCTGCCTTTTTGGCCTCGCCGCGCTTCACGGTTTTCCCGCGTACGATGACGCGCCCTTTGGTGAAATAGACCTCCTCACGCACCTGTGTCATGACATCCCACTTGGAGCCATTTTCCCCGACGATGGCCGGCGTGATGAACTTGGTGCGGATGTCGGTCTCGGAGAGGGCTTTTTTGTTCATGCGGCTAAGGCGGGTTCGCGATCGGCGAAGTGGCGGGCGTTGTTGTCTTCGAAGTAGAAGGTCTGGTCGCTGTGGCTGACGATGAAGAACTGGAGAAGGCCGAGAGGCGAGCCTTTGCCTTTCAGGCCCTGAGGCGTGCCGATGAAGCCGGACTTGGTCCCGCCTTTACGAAGGACGGCATCGGGGCCGTCGGAGGCGAAGTCGTCGGTGATCTTGGTCGGAGGCATCCCGCACCGTGAAGCACAGCAGCGGCGCTGTCACAATTTTTCATCTCATCCGCTGTCTCCCCGAAAAATAATCTTGCCATGATCGGGGTGGTTTTGGTACAAGCCAGCATCGTCAACCCCGACGACGATGCGTGCGAAGACGAACCCCTCTCAAACCAAGGATGGCGGCAGGGCTGCTGTGGCCAAGGGAAAGCCTGCTCAAAAACGCCATGCGCCGCTACGCCCGCCGGTGATCTCGGCGGCGGAGGGCATCGCGGACTTGGATGAGGATGAGGAGGCCTTCATCCAGGAGGAAATCGCGGAGAGAGTGGAGCGTGGCTGGTCTCAGGTAGAGTTGGCGAAGCAGGCGGGGATCAGTCGCGGCATGGTGAAGCATCTGGAACATCGCCGCCGGGGGCCGAGCCTGCGGATCGCCCTCCACATCACGCGGGCGTTTGGCTCTGGCGTGGATGCTTTTATCCAGGCGGGAAGACTGCGCCCGCCGGTGGTGCCTTGGTTTTTGCTCCACTTTGGGCTGGGAGCCTGAGTGGCGGGCGGGGGCTCCAACTGGACCGGAGACAGGCGGCGCGTGGGATGGGAAGATGGTCCCATGAAACGAATCACCTCCAGTCCTGTCTCACGGACTCTCCCTGCCGGGGGAGGGGCCGGCTCTGTGGGCGGAGTGACCCTCGGAGGCGCCGTGGTGGGAGGCGGAGCGCTGGGTTTCTGCCGCCGGGGACAGGGGGCCGGAGAATGGGGGCGTTGTTTCCGCCCCCTGGGGCATGTCCCCAGAGACGGGGGCCAGGCACCGAGCCGCAGGGTGCACGCAACAAGCCGCCGTAGCCATGCAGGGGGCGGCTGTGTACATGCACCAGGCTGCGGGGGCCATGCACGGGGCGGCTGGGTGCAGGTAAGGTGCCGCCGGGGCCATGCACGCGGTGGCTGGGTGCAGGCACGGAGCTGCCGGGGTCATGCACGCGGTGGCAGTGTGCGCGCAGCGGGCCGCTGGGGCCATGCACCGGGCCGCAGGGTACACGCACTGAATCGCCGGGGCCATGCACTGGGCAGCCGGTGCCAGGCACGGAGCCGACGGGGCCATGCACCGGGGGGCCGGGTGGCTGCACATTTTGGCCGAATCTTTGTCCCTGATGAAAAGGGACAGGCTTTCACCAGCACCGCCGCAGGGCTTTCCCCCACCGACCATGGCCCTCTGGAATAATGCCACCTGGAATGCACCAGGAACTTTTTGGGCACCGGCTTCACCGCCTGTGCCTGCTACGCCAACACGACAGAGAACCCAACGAACCATGAAACGTCAACGCTACTACCCCACCATCCTCAGTGAACAAGGTGCTTGGAATGGCAATTTTGCCGACAAGCTCGCGCAATACATCGCCATCCTGGCGCTGTCACCCACGGCGGCGGCCTCCGTTGCTGCGGACGCCCGCTACATGCAATACACTCTGGGCCAGTGGCTCCAGGATGTGCGCACCTTTTCCCAGGCAGGTACGCAGGCTCTGAGCCAGTTGGAGTCTGGCACGGGCAGTGCGCCCTATGTGCTGCCTGTTTTCACCGCGCCGCCGTTGCCGCCGGGTGACCCTGGGGCGGTACCGCCCATCCCTGCCACGGTGCCTGTGGCTCCTGGTGCGCTGAACCGCATTTTTGACTTCGTGCAGATCATCAAGCGCAGCCCTGGCTACACGGAGGCGATCGGGCAGGACCTGGGCATCGTGGGTGCGGAGGACAGCACGGAGCACACGCGCCCGGATTTCAGTCTGGTGGCGGAGATGGGCATGGGCTGCCAGTGTGTGAAGGTGCGCTACAAAAAGTTTGGCCACTATGCGGTGGCGATCTACAGCAAACGCGGCACGGGCGACTGGGTGCTGCTGAGCATCGACTCTGCGAGCCCTTATCTGGACGAGCGCCCGCTGATGGTGGACGGGCAGCCGGAGATCCGGCAGTACCGCCTGCGCTTCTGGGACGCAGGCAGCGAGAACGGTGACTGGAGCGATGTGGCTACCATCACGGTGAGCCTGTGAGGCGGCGTTCTTTGTTCCTGGTTTCTGGTTCCTGGTTTCTGGTTTTAAATCACCCGCCACTGCTGGCAGGAGTCCAAAGCTGAGAACTAGAAACTAGGAACTAGGAACTAGGAACTAGGAACTAGAAACTAGGAACGGAAAACCCCAACCCTTCGGCTGAAGCCGAAACCACTTTTCCAAGCCATGTTCGACCCCAACCTTCCCCAAGCCGGCACGGAGATCGATGCCGTGGAAATGCGCAGCCAGCTCAATGGGCTGAAGGCGCTGATCGACGCCATCCTCACCGTCACCGCTGCGCAGGTGGACGGGGTGACGACGCTGGACCCCGGCAACCCGGCGAATGCCACGGCGAGTGTGGTGGGCAACACGATGCACCTCACTTTTGACATCCCGCGCGGGAATGCCGGCGCGCAGGGAGCCACTGGCGCGACGGGTGCTGAGGGGCCGCAAGGTCCGCAGGGCCCGCCCGGAAGCCCCGGTGGCCCGCCCGGCCCCGCTGGCGCGGAGGGTCCCCCTGGCCCGCAGGGTCCCCAAGGCCCGCAGGGCCTGCCCGGCGAGGTGAGCCAGACGGACCTGAACAATGGTCTGCTCAATACGCTGAGCCAGACGAGCGCGAACACGAACGCCGTGAGTACGCTGGACGTTCCCTTTGCCGATCCTGATGTGGAGGAACTGCGCCTGAAGATGAATGAGCTGGTGCTGGCGCTGAGGCGGTGAGGCGGCCTCGGTGGAAGGCCCGTTTTTTTCCATGCTGAATGATGACTGACGATGGCGGTGCGAGGCCACTCCGCTCTGGTGGCTGCTCCTCGTGCGGCTGCGGCCAAGGGACTCTGCCGGCCTTTGCCTGTCAGAGTACGGCGAGGATGAGGTCGAGGTGCTCGTCCGGCTTCACCTTGGGGAAGATGGCTTTGATTTTGCCATCAGGTCCGATGACGAAGGTGGTGCGCTCGGTGCCCATGTAGGTTTTGCCATACATGCTCTTTTCCACCCAGACGCCGTAAGCGTTCACGATGGTCATGTCTTCATCACTGATGAGCGGGAAGGGGAGTTGGTGCTTTTTGATGAACTTCTCGTGGCTTTTGACCGAGTCGATGCTGACACCGAAGACGCGGGCTTTTTCACGGATCTTCTGCCAGCCGTCACGAAGGGCGCAGGCCTGCTTGGTGCAGCCTGGGGTGTCATCTTTCGGGTAGAAGTAGAGTACGACGGTCTCGCCTTTGAGGTCGGAGAGTTTGAGCTTTTGCGCGACTGCGTGATCACCGCCGACGACGGGTGCATGGAATGAAGGGGCTTTGCTGCCCACAATTAAAGGTGAGGTCATGGCCGAATAATACGGCGGCTGTGGTGGGGGGGCCGCAGCATCCACGCAAAAAAAAAGCGCCCCAGACTTGGAAGGTCAGGGGCGCTGGGGAGGGGTTGCTGTGGGTGAGTTATTTGACGTGGACACTGACGTATTTCGCCAGTTCAAACATCGTCGCGGAGGCTTTGCCACCGAAGACAGCCTTCAGCTTGTCGTCCGCATTGATGTTGCGCTTGTTCTTGGCGTCCTGGAGACCGTGTTTTTTGATGTAGTCCCAGATCTTCTTCGTGATTTCGCTGCGCGGCTGCGGAGTGGAACCGACGACTGCGGCCAGAATTGCGTCCGGCTGCACGGGTTTCATAAGGGCGGGGTTTGCTTTACGGGTAGCTGCTTTTTTGGCCATAGGGTGGCGATGCTGGCAGTTTCCCCAGCGTGGGTCAATACTTGATCTCAAGGTTTTTTTCGGCTGCGGAGCCGGTGCATCTCATGCCTGCCCAAACGCATTGATGATTGAAGAGTGGCATTGGACTCGATAATCTCACCGTTATGATCCGATTCCGTCTGCCCTTTCTTCTACTCCTGAGTCTGCCGCTGCACGCGGAAAACTGGCCCCAGTGGCGTGGTCCGCGTCTGGATGGCACGAGCCTGGACCAGGGTTTCCCAGTGAAGGTGGATGGGAAGAGCCTGAGCTGGCGTGCCGAACTGCCGGGCCAGGGTCATGCCTCGCCCATCGTGTGGGAGGACCGAGTGTTCACTGTGGCTGCTCTGGCTGAGACCGAGGAGCGTGTGCTGCAATGCGTGAATCGTGCCGATGGGAAGGTGCTCTGGCAGAAGGCGGTGCTGAAGTCGCCGCTGGAAGGCAAGCACCGCCTGAACAGCCATGCCTCCAGTACACCGGCGACGGATGGGGAACGGGTCTTCACGGCCTTTCTTGATGGCGAATCCGTGGTGGTCAGTGCGCATGACTTCACTGGCAGGCAGCTCTGGCAGGTGCGGCCCGGTGTGTTTGCCAGCAAGCATGGCTTCTGCTCCAGCCCGATCTTGTTTGAGGACAAAGTCATCGTGAACTGTGATCATGACGGCCCGGGCTACATTGTGGCCTTTGCTCGTGCGGATGGCCGCCAGCTTTGGCGCATCGAGCGTCCGAATCAGACGCGCAGCTACTGTGTGCCGATGATTCGCGAGATGAATGGCCGCACGCAGATGGTGCTGTCTGGAACGAAGTGTGTGACGAGCTACGATCCGCGTGATGGACGTCTGCTGTGGATGATCGACGGGCCGACGGAGCAGTTCGTGGCCTCGCTCGTGCATGATGAAAAGTCCGGCCATCTGCTCATGACCGGTGGCTTTCCCGAGCATCACATCCTGGCGATCAAGCCTGATGGCGTGGGCAATGTGACGGACACGCACATCACCTGGCGCACGAACAAAGGCGTGTCGTATGTGCCATCGCCGATCTGCGAGGGCGGCTGGTTTCTCATCGTGTCCGACTCGGGCATCGCGCACTGCTTTGATGCGAAAACGGGAGACATCGCGTGGGAGGAGCGGATGAAGGAGCATCATGCCTCGCTCGTCAGCGCTGAGGGCAGGGTGTGGTTCATCAACGACTTCGGCACGCTGCGCACGGTGAAGCCGGGCAAGGCCTATGATCTCGTGGCCGAAAGCGAACTGGAGGACAAGGTCTTTGCCTCGCCTGCGATGAGCGAGGGGCAGATCTTTGTGCGCGGTGAGCATGGCCTCATTTGTCTCGGCAAACGCACGGCGAAGACGGCGGCACGCTGATCTTTTTACGATCATGAAATCCTTGCTCGCGCTCCTCATCGCCACCTCACTTCTGGCAGGCTGTGCTTCGAAAAAGAAGGAGGAGAAGCCTGGGCCCACGGGGCAGGCGACCTTGATCGGCATGATCGAGATGGTGAACCCGGAGCAGAACTATGTGCTCATCCGCTGTGAGCCGATGCCGTCGCTGAATGCAGGAGCGGAATTGATTGCCCTGGGTGCAAATGGCGCGCGCTCGAAGCTGGTGCTTTCGCCTGAACGTAAGGGGCATTACCTCACGGCTGACATTAAGGAAGGGCAGCCTGAGGTGACAAACCTCGTGCTCGTGCAGCACACACCGGTTCCTGAGGCGACGACGCCAACTGCTGCGCCTGCGACAACTCCGACGACGCCTCCAGAGGCCACGTCAGCTTATCAGCCAATGCCAAGTTTGCCCGGCATGTTGCCCGCGACGAGTGGAAGTGCGGTGCCGACTCTTCCGCTGGAGCCGACTTTGCCAGTCATCACGAAGCCTGCGACACCTCCAACGACTGAAGCGCCAGCGAAAGGCTTCGGTGATCTCGAGCCACCCGTCGGTGGGAAGCCTTGATTTTGACTCATGCTCACTGAAGCCGAGGCGCTGGAGCGCGTGCTTTCCCGTATCAGTCCAGGTCCTGTCGTGGATCTGCCTTTGCCAGCGGCGCTGGGGCGCTGCATCGCGCGTGACTTTCTCGCCTCGGTGCCGATTCCTGGATTCGATAACTCGATGATGGATGGCTATGCCGTTCACGCGGCGGACACGGTGGGGCAGGGGAGGCTCGACGTGTTCGGCGAGCAGCCTGCGGGGCTCGATCTCCGGCTTCAATGTGCGCCCGGTCATGCCATCCGCATTTTTACTGGAGCACCGATGCCAGATCGTGCGGATGCGGTGATCATGCAGGAGGACGTGATTCGCGAAGGCGATGTCATCGTATGCCTTGAGCCTGTGGAGCATGGGGAAAACGTTCGTCGCGCTGGGGCAGATCTTTGTCCGGGACAGATCATGCTGCGGCGTGGGGAAAAGATCACGCCGGGGCGTATCGGGCTGCTGGCATCGCAAGGGCTGGCGAGCATCGCGGTTCATGAAACGCCGCGTGTGGCGGTGCTAAGCACTGGAGATGAACTTGTGCCTCCCGGCAGTGGCCCGCTCCAGTCGGGCCAAATTTACAACAGCAATGGGTTCATGCTTCAGGCACTGCTGGCAGATCTCGGTATCCGTGAGACGAGCACGGTGCATTGTCGGGACACGCTGGCGGATACTGTCAGCACGCTGCGCACGCTGATGGAAAGCTCCGACATGATCGTGCTCAGCGGCGGTGTATCCGTGGGAGATCATGATCACATCAAGCCCGCGTTGCTCGAACTCGGGATCACTCCTGATCTTTGGCGTGTGAAGGTGAAGCCTGGTAAACCTTTCCTCTTTGCCCAAACGACGCGTGCCAGTGATGCGCGATCCGTATCCATCTTCGGGCTGCCGGGAAATCCAGTGTCTTCCTTCGTCACCTTCCAGTTCTTTGTGCGTCCAGCACTGCTTCGTTGGATGGGGGCCGCTGATGTCTCGCCACCACGATTGCCTGCCACGGTTTCAGCGGCCTTAGCCAACGATGGTAATCGTCCGCACTACTTGCGCGGGGTGTTGCGTGACGGTGTCTTCCACGTCGCCGGGCTTCAGCAAAGTCATGCGCTTTTTGCCCTGAGTCAGGCGAACGCGCTGCTCAGGCTGGAGGAAGGGCAATGCATCGCCGCTGGAGAAACGACGATGGTGATCGGACTATGATCTAAATCAATCCACGCCGAGATCGGCGAGGTAGCGCTCGGCCTCGAGAGCGGAAGCGCAGCCTTGTCCGGCGGCAGTGATGGCCTGACGATAGACATGGTCGGCCACGTCGCCTGCCGCGAAAAGGCCTTCGGTCTTGGTGCGAGTGCCCTCGGTTTGCAGGATGTAGCCGTTCTCATCCTTGTCCACGAGGTCGCCGAGGAAGCCGGCGTTCGGCACGTGACCGATGGCGACAAAGACGCACTTGAGTTCGAGTTCGCTCTTCTCGCCGGTGATGAGGTTTTCCAACGTGACGGCGCGGACCTCGCCTTTTTCGTCGGTGAGATACTCGGCCACGGTGCTGTTCCAGACGGGCTTGATCTTTGGATTCGCGAGCGCGCGATCGGCCATGATTTTCGAGGCGCGGAGTGAGTCGCGGCGATGAATGAGGTACACGGTGCTGGCGAAGCGGGTGAGGAAGTTTGCTTCCTCGCAGGCGCTGTCGCCACCGCCGATGACGCAGACGGGCACGCTGCGGTAAAAGGCACCGTCACAGGTGGCGCAGCTCGTGAGGCCGTGGCCGATGAGGCTTTTTTCGTTGGGAAGACCGAGGTGGCGCGGGCTGGCACCCGTGGCGACGATGACCGTGCGCGTCTGGCGCACGGTGCCGTCTTCACTGGTGATATTGAAATGGCCCTCGGGGGCTTTTTCCACGTTGGTGACCAGGGTGTACTCGATGCGTGCACCAAATTTCTCGGCCTGGGTCTGCATGTTCATCATTAGCTCGGGGCCCATGATGCCATCCGGGAAGCCTGGGAAATTCTCCACTTCAGTCGTCGTTGTGAGCTGACCGCCAGGTTGGTTACCGGAGAGGATCAGAGGGTTCAGATTCGCGCGTCCAGTGTAGATCGCTGAGGTGTAACCTGCGCAGCCGGTGCCGATGATGATGACGTTTTCCATGGTGATGTGGTCGAGAAGGGGAAGAGGAAGGAGCGTCGAAGATGGGAAGCTCTTTTGTTTACGCAAGAACAGCTTCCTCAGAGACTTTGAAGCTGCATTGACTCCCTTCTGAAACCCAGGGATACCGCTCTGTTTGAGACGACGCCCCAACTTCGCACAGGGAAATATCAGCCGTGTGCCAGGTGGCCTGTGCTGTTCCGACGATTGCCGGTAGTGATTTTTTCGGCCTTGGTGGCTGGCTTCTTGGACTTGGATTTTGCCACAGGGGCAGTTGTCGATTGATCAGCCTTTTCTTTGGCCTGATCTGCCGGACCTGCTGCTGTTGGAACGGTGTCAAACGTGGCTGGTGCTTCAGGCTTCTTCTCCGCAACGATGGATTCCTCCTCGGGTGTCGGCTTGGCTTCTTCAGCCTTGCTACCTGCAGGAAGTCTATCCCGTGTGATCACGACTTTAGCTCCTATTCCAACGACTTCAAAGATCTCCACCACGTCCTTCATCCCCATGCGAATGCATCCATAGCTGGCAGGTTTACCGAGGTTGCACTCCTCGGTCGTGCCGTGGATGTAAATGTAACGCTTCATGGCGTTGCGATTCGTTCCTTCCATACCGCGCAGCCAGAGAATGCGAGAGACGATGGGGTCGCGGCCAGGCGCATTCGGCTTGAGCACTTCGCCATTCCAAGAGCGGCTCTTCAAAACAGCCCCCGTGGGCAGTCCATGACCGATTTTGGCGATGATCTCATGCTTGCCCAAGGGAGTGCGGTAGCTGTTGGGCTGATCACCGATGCCGAATTTGGAGGTCGAGATGGGAAACTCCCTCTTCAAAACACCAGCGTCGTAGAGTCCCAGCTTTTGGTCTTTCACGCTGACAACGACTTCAGATTTAGGCGCCGACCCACAGGAAGTGATCAAGACAGCAACGAAAGCCAGTCCCATTCGCCCAGCCAAAACTCGGCACACCGAGAGAACATGGAATGTATTAAAAGGGTTCATAAAATTGAGTAAACTTAATATAAGTTAAATATATACGCAATTCTCAAATTGGGAATCTTTGGTGGTGGTTTGCGAGGTGATCACTCCCTCGATAAGCAAAATGGAGACCGGTTTTCCGAATGTCGTTCACGAATTCAAAGGTTCGGGTGGAAGTTTGGAGCCAAACGCATCCCGGGTTGCAAAAATGGCTTATTTTCGATAACTTCCATACATACGGTTTAACGCACCCAGCTTTTCCTCATGCAATTGCATTGCTTCTATCTTCCATGATTTCGGTCGATCTTCCGCATCTCATCGTCGGCGCATGCATGACGGTTCATCGTACGCTTGGTCCGGGTTTGATGCGTGAGGCTTATGAAGAATGTCTCGCCGTGGAGCTTCGCGGTCTCGAATTGAAAGTGGAGCGTGGTGCGGCGCTCAGCTTTGATTACCAGGGGCATCGCATCAATAGCGCAGCCCGTTTGGACCTCATCGTCGATGATGCCTGTCTTGTGCAGGTGTATTCCAGTGAGCACGTGCTCGATCTGGATCGCCAGAAGATGGAGACATTGCTCCGTCTGAGTGGTTTAAGGTCGGGACTGCTGGCCAATTTCAATGTCCCCGTCATGCGCAAAGGCATTGAGCGCTTTACCATGAAGCGTCGCGAGCCTGCAGAGTGACTTTGAGTCACCACCTCCAAGCAGCCTTATTCGCTGACCCCGCTGCCAGTGAACCATGGAGAGGCTGCACACCATTCTGAGATCGGCCTGCCATTCCGCAGTGTTTCGGCCATGGCGTATGACAAACTAGGCGAATGAGCAGAACTGCGTCCAGCGCTCCCTTGTAAACCAGAGCCTGAGTGCTCCTCCGGTCGCTCACCGCTCTCATCACCGAGCTGCCGAAGCGTTTGGATATCTGCTTGATGACAGGCGTTTGTCCTCGCGGCGCAAAAATCCCTGGGTGCGTTGGGCTGATTGTTGTCTTCAGTCTGGTAGCCCCAGTAGATCTCCGCTCCCTCGGCTTTGGATACTGCCGCAATCTGCGGTTACTCCTGCTCCAGCCGCGCCTTCACCTTTTTGGTGTTCTGCTCATAGGCTTTCTTTAATGGGCATTTGCGGTGTGAAGTCCGTGCGCTTGAGATGTGCGCACCGGCAGCTTGAGGCCAAACTGCTGCTACAGCAGCTCGTCCACCACCTTGCGTATCCACAGGGCGAAAGACAGCTTCAACTGCTCGGGAAGGTTGTCGGCAATGAGTCCTCGGATTTGCTTCTCTTGCGCCGCGGTCAGCTTGCCCCAATCTCCTATCCGGCGTCCGCGAGCAGCAGCGCCTCGGTGCCGTGGTCTCTCTGGTGCTGCTTCCACTGCCTCACCGTGCGTTCATGCACCGATTTTGTGTGAGCTACTCAGCTTTGCGGCACGGTCACCTGTATGAGACCTTCGGGCGTGAACTCGGCGTCGGTGAAAGTTACGTCGTGTTTGAGTTTGGAGCCGTCCAAATCGGTGGATGAACCTTTGGTCGGATCGGTCACAGTGAGGCCCGTCGGAACCTGCCGACCGATGTCATCCGTGACGACGCGACCAGAGTCTATGCGGCGCATCACTTGGCCTGCGGCGTTGTATTTCTCGATGCGCAAAGGTACGTTGCGTTTCGGGTCCACCCAGGTGCGGACGGCAGCGTAGTTGGAACGCTGGCCTTTGCCGGGTTTGGATTCGAGGATCTGGCAACTTACGCGATTCACGACTTCGGTGCCGACGATGGTCTGATTGGGCCACGCGAAGAAATTTTCGAGGACATCGGCATAGGACACGTCGCTGCCAAACAGCGCATCCTTCATGTCAAGCTGGCTCACGGTGACGGGTGGCACGAAAAGGGTGCCGATGGCGGCTTGATTGCCGATTTTTTTCAGCAGCACGGATTCGCCGAGACGCTCTTTGGGCCAGAGGATTTGATAGACGACCTCGGTGGCGCTGGCGCTGCGGCGTTGCTTGATCTGGAGTTGCAGCGTGACTCCTCGCACCTCCATTTTCAAACGCACGAGGGAGGCGCCATCCTGCTGCGCAGCGCTCAGTTTGGCGGCGAGTTCGATGGCGCTGTCGGCGGCATTCGCGGACAAGGCGAGCAGCGCGAAGGTGATGAGTGTGTGGATAGTTTTCATAGGATTAAAAAGTTCAGCCTTGCAGCGCCAGCGCCGGAGTGATGCGGGAGCTGCGCCAGGCGGGGTAGAGACCGCTCATGACGCCAACGACGACAGCGATGACAATAGAAGTGAGTAGAAGACCGATGCCGAGGTCAGGTTCGAGCAATCCACGGATGGCTTCTGTTTCTTGCAGCAGTTTGATGCCTGCCACGCCGATCAACACTCCTGCGATGCCACCGAGGAAACCGAGGAGTGCCGACTCCCACAGCACCATACGCACGATGCGGCTGGGTTTCCAACCGAGCGCCAGCAGAACGCTGATCTCTTGTTTGCGCTCGAAGACGGTCATAAGCATCGTGTTCATGACTCCAAGCACGCCGACGAGCACGGCCAGCAGCGAGGTGCCCCAGCTCATGGCTTTCACCATGCGGAAGCTCTGGCTGTTGCTCAAATGCTCGCCTGCCGCCATCGCGGTCACATCCGGGGCCCCGCGGACGATTTCCGCGCAAAGCTGCTTCAGTTCAGCCTCGCTGGTGCCAGGAGTGACGCGCACGTCGATGACGTTGATCCGGCCCCGCTCGCCCATGATTCCCTGAAGCAAAGGCAGCGCGAGAATGGCCGAGCCATTCTCCACCACCGCGCCGCCATCAACGATGCCGACGACGGTCAGTTCAGCGGTCTCGATTTGCAGCGGGTCGCCGATTTTCTTCTTGAGTACTTCTGCCGCCGTCTGGCCGAGCACCACGGCCTGCTCTTTGGCATCGAGCGGCATGCGTCCTGAGATCAGCTTGAGGTTCTTCCACGCGTAGCCATCCCACTGACGGCCCGAGAGCATCATCATCTGCGAGCTTTCGATACTCAGCAGCTCCACAAACTGCGAGCTGATGGCAGCGACATGCGGCAACTCCACGATCAATGCGGCCACAGCATCGCTGAACGGCTTCGGTGCCAGCGAGCTGCCCATTTTGCTGACGACTATGTCGGTGCCGCGCGCCTTCAAGCCCGTCTCCCAGCTCTTTTCAAAGCCCCGCGAGATGCCGACAAGCGCCACCACAGCCGCGATACCAATAGAGATACCCACCAAGGTAAGGCCGGTGCGAACCGGACGTCGCGTGAGACCGCGGACAACGATGGAAAAGAATGTCATGGGGTGTGAGTGGGAGTGCCATCAAAGACGATGCGTCCGTCCATCATCTGCAAATTGCGCGCGGCCTTGCTGGCGATGATCATGTCATGCGTGACCAGCACGAGCGTCATCTTTTGCTCCTCATGCAGTTGCACCAGGAGATCGAGAATGATCCGTGCATTTTCACTGTCGAGATTACCCGTGGGTTCGTCCGCCAGCAGCACCGACGGGCCGTTGGCCAGGCTGCGGGCGATGGCGACACGCTGACGCTCGCCACCCGAGAGCTTCGAGGGAAAATGCTGCGCGCGATGCTCAAGCCCCACCGACATCAACAGTGTGAGTGCTCGCCCTCGACGCTCGGAGGCAGGTAGGTCGCTTTCCAGCATCGGAATCTGAATGTTCTCCAGCGCGGTGAAGGTCGGTAGCAGGTGAAACGATTGAAAAATGAAGCCAATCTCACGCGCACGATAGGCCGATGGATCTGCCAGATCAGGCAGCGAGTCACCGCGATAGTGCAGGCTGCCGGTGCTTGGTTTGTCGAGCGCACCGAGCATCTGAAGCAAGGTCGTTTTGCCGCAACCACTGGAGCCGATGATGGCGACGAACTCCCCCTGCTCGATGTGGAAGTCCACGCCGCGCAAGGCCTGCACCTGACCGTCGTCGTAGTTCTTTTTCAGCGCCACAGCTTCATAGACGCAGGTCGGTGAAGTCGTGGATGGAGTGTCCGGCACGGAGGGTTTCATGATTTGCCTTTCAAGATGGTCATCACCGCCTGCACGGTGCCTGGTTTCTCCAAGCATCCGTGTGGGTAGGGGATGATCGTTTCTGACTCGGCTCCAGGCAGATGCGCGCTCCAGTAGGGCACGACGCCGTCGGTATCATGGAGGTAATCATCCTCGTTGCGTGTGGAGATGATCGAATGAAACGGGATGTCGATGGAGTGCTGCGTGAGTGCATGGAAGTAAGGGTGCTTGGTGGAAAGGTTTTCCACCCCCTCCACGCCCCAGCCTTGGAATGAACGCAAGGTCGGATTGATCAACGTGGGCGGCAGCTCGGTTAAGGCCTTCACGCTGCTTCGTGCTGTTTTGGGCAGGAATAAAATGAGCTTGGCGATGCCCCGGAGGATACCGCTGTCAGCGAGTTCGCTGCCCTGATGCTGCGTGCTGATGAACACAACGGTCTTTACATTGGGCAGTTGTTTGAAGAACAGCGCACTTCGCATGATGCGTTCCGTTTTTGGATCGATCTCACCCGCCAGTTTCTCCGGTGAGGCTGCAAAGAAGGAGCGCCAGAAATCCTTCCCGGAATCAATGACCTGCATACGCGCCAGCAAGCCGCCCATGCTGTGCCCCACGAGTGCCATGCGGTCGAATCCAGCATCGCCATGATCAGGATCAAGCTTCTCGCGCGATGCCTTGAGCAACTCTCGCAGTCGGGCCGCAGACGTTGGAATGGGTAGGCCTGATGGATAAACAAAACACACGGGCTGATAACGGCGGCGCAGTTCAGGATCAGCGAGCAAGGCATTGACGGTATTCTTCCAGACGACCGGCCCCGTGCGCAGTCCATGCACGAACACCACCGGCACTTTGGTTCGGTCATAGCGATGGAGGAAAAACAGCTTCGACTCATCCTCACCTGATGCAGAAGGCGCTAGGCGATCCGAACCGTTCTCGTCGATGGTCGAGTCTGTTAAAGAGAACTGTAGCGGGGCTGTGAGATTCTCTGCCATGGGCAATGAGTGCCTGCCTACCTTGATGGCTGACACAGTCAGCGGGTCGTAAAATCGGAGCCTTGCTTCGGCAGCATCAGGAAACTCAAGCACCGCCGTCGCCGGAAGAAACTCACCCTTCGGCGGATGAAAAGGCCGCGTAGCGCGAAGTGGATCATCCTGCGCCAGCACCACCGGCACGCCCAGTCCGCCATGCACGACAACGCGGTCAAATCCGCTCAGCTTCACGTCGGAGGCCACCCAACAGTGTGCAAACTCGGACAGCGCCAGTGTCGGCGCTGAGTCTCGTTGAGTGGCCGTTTCAAAAGTCAGCTTCCACGGCTTCGCCCCGCTTATTTGGACTACCTTTCCCCATGCGGCGGTGCCTTCATGCTGGCGCAGAGACCTCACGACAGCGACCACCGCCCGATCATACACCTTCAGCGCTTTCTGCGACGCCACAGTGTCTGGCGTCTCCCGCTGCATCACCTGCCAGGCCGCATGAGCTTTGTCCAAATGCGAACCCGATGTGCTTGTGAGCCCCTGACATGCAGGGAGAAGCATCATCGAGGTGCAGAAGAGTATGACTGAGCGCAGACGCGTCATGATTGAAAAGGGTCGTTGTTCCACTGCGCTCCCACGCGCGGATCGGCGAGATTGCGGACCAAGTGTTTCACCGCGCTCCAGTAGCTCGGATACAGTGGCTGCTCGTCGGGTCGGGTGGGATCGAGTTCGGGCAAAAAGCGCGGCAGAGCATCATGCGGGATGCCTGAGTGCAGGTGATGCACACCGTGGTAGGGTTCATGCAGCAGCGTGTAGGCGAGGAAGCGCCCGAGCGGTGTCTGTGACACGATGTTGCGCGTGGCACCATTCACCGTGCCGCCTGTGAGACCGACGTGCTCGATGTACTTGCGCCAGCTCTGCATGTTCGCGGCCAGCACACCGGGCACGACATACATCCACAAAAAATACGTCCACACCTGCCAGTGCGTCACCGCCCACAGCACGCTGGTCCACACGACGACGATCATGATGATCTCCGCCCAGATGCGCCGACGCACCTTTCTGTTACGGATCGGCGAGCCTCGGCGGAAGAATGTCCGCAAAAACAGAAACGGCGTGAACAGCAGGCCCAGATTGAGTTCGAGGAACGCGAAGAGCCGCCTGGCCCAGCGTGGCTTTGTCGTATCGACGAACGGCCACAGCTCCTCATCGCGCTCCGTGGCGAGGAAGGCGTGGTGCGTCTGATGCGCCGCGCGATACAGGCTGAAACTCGTGAAGCTGAACAGCCCGGTGAGCACACCATCGAACTCATTGAAGCGCCGGTTCCGACGCAGCAAACCGTGTGACGCTTCATGAAACCCGACCAGCACGCCATGCATGAAATGACTCGCCACCAGAGCGAGCGGCACCACGAGCCAAAACCAGCCTCGCATCACCGCCGCGATGATCCCCAGCTCCGTCACAGCCAGTGCGATCACGAGCAACTGGAAGGCCGTGCTGTCTACGGAATGCCTTCCGGGCAGTTCGATCACATTTTCAGGTGTTGCTGTGTTGTTCATGGGTGATCAGATCGAAAGTCGGCTGTCGGGCGAGGCGCAGACGGCGGTGAGGACGGTGAGAAAGAGACGATGCAGCTCCTCGATTTCCGATTGAGAAAAGCGGCTCCAGCGGAACAACCAGACGACTTCCAAGCCATCACCTTCTTCCGTGATTTCACAGGCGAGATCGAATCGCGGTGTGCCCGTGGCACGGATCTTGAGCTGGACGGAAAACCCCGCCACTGCCAGATCGGGTACAGGTTGGTTTTGCAGCGCAAAACGCACTTCATAGATGGGATTGCGACCCGGCAGTCGAGGTGGATCGACTGCGCTCACGAGTTCGGCAAAGGGCATGGCATTGGCAAAGCAATCCATCGTCGATTGATGCACGGCGCGGAGGCTGTCGGAGAACGAGCGGCTATCATCCACCTGCCCGCGCAAGGGCACGATGCTGGAGAAGTAGCCCATCGTCTCGCGTACTTCCTGACGTGCGCGATTTGCCACTGGTGTGCCCACCACGATGTCAGTCACGCCGGTCCATCGCGACAGCGTGATTTGAAAGGCCGCGAGCAAAGTGCTGAACAGTGTTGCGCTCGTGCGTCGTGCTAATTCACGCACCGCGAGGCCCAGTTCGGCAGACACACCGGCAATGCGCCGCTGCAATTGATCCGACTCATCCAGCGCATCCGCGCGATCATCCCAAAGCCGAGAGGAACCAGCGAGATGCGTTTTCCAAAATGCCGCTCTTTGCTCCAGCAGCGCAGGCTGCCAAAGCGCGCGCTCAGCCGCCCCCCAGGCCATGTAGGACTGCGGCACAGGCGGCAGTCCGCCGCTCGCGCCCAGCATCCCCTGCGCGTAAGCCGAATACAAATCCTGCACCAGCACGCCGAGCGACCAGCCATCGGCAATCGCATGATGAATCGCCACGACGAGCACATGATCCGTCGGCGAGCGCCGCAGCACCTCCACACGATACAACGGCCCCTGCACCAGATCGAAAGGCGCGTCGAAGGTCTCCTGCGCCGCCGCATCCACCGCCTCCGATCTCGCCGATGACGATGGCAGGTCACGGAACCGCATCACCGGCTCGCTCTGCGCCTGGATCATCTGCACCGCCTGGCCTTTGCTCGGCAGAAAGGACAGCCGCAGCACCTCATGTCTGTTCACCACACGCTGCATCGCCGCCGTGCAGTCCTGCTCAGTGATCGCACCTTTGATTTCGATCAAGCAGCAGATCGTGTTTGTCTGATCCGCGACAGCCACCGGTGAGGCCTCCCACAGCTCACGCTGCGGAAAAGTCAGCGGATGCAGCGCCGCCTTGCCACTGTCCAGCCAGCGCTTGAGCCGCGTGCGCTTGTCCTCGGTCGGGGCGGTAGCCACGCCAGCGCTTTCCATGTTTTGAGGTGGGTTCATCGCAGTGTCGTCATGAGGACTAAAAATCTGCTATCGCCCAGTTTCGCCCGCCGCAGCAATGCCTATCTGCCCAGGTAGGGTTACACCCCATACGAGGCATCGTCAGAGATCCGGCTTTGCCGTGAATTCGCACAACCCGTCAATAATGTGTCACCACCAGCCCGCTTCTGCCGGTGATCAGGATGAACCCCGCTCAACATCTCCGTCGGCGGAGCCACCACTGGAGCCCCGACCAGCGGCATCAGCGCCGCCAACAGCAGCAGTTCCGCCACCAACTCCGCTGCCACAGCCCAGACCGCGACACCTCCTCCAAAGAAGAGCTACCCTCCATCATTACCGTCGAAGTCCTCGGCTATGGCGGCGGCAGTGACGAAGAAGAAGATGAGGAGGAAAAGCGCCGTCGTGCTGCTGGCGGAGCCGAGTGAATCCAACATTTTTGGGTGAGAACACAAGGCCAGGGTCGTTTCACGGTCGCGAATCCCTGTTTGCACCGTAGGGATAGGCAGCTATTCATCTTCTCACCCACCACCATGACCCTGACCAAACGCGGAGAGTACGCTCTTAGAACCATGATTCGTCTCGGCATCGCCGACTGGAACAAGGAAGGCGTCATCTCGGTTTCGAACATCGCGCATCAGGAGCACCTGCCCTTCAAATTCCTGGAGGCGATCCTCATGGAACTGCGCACCGCGGGCTATGTGGAAAGCGTTCGCGGCAAATACGGCGGTGCCAAGCTCGCAAAGCCGATGAAGTCCATCAAGATGGGCGATGTCGTGCGGCTCATTGATGGCAAGCTGGCTCCGATCAGTTGCGCCAGTGAGACCGAATATGTGAAGTGCTCCTGCCCCGACGAGGAGCACTGCGGCCTGCGGATGCTGATGATCGATGTCCGCAATGCCATCGCCAACATTCTGGACAAGTACTCGCTCTATGATGTGGTCGAAGTCACCCTGCGGAAGCAGGAACTCGAAGCCCCCAAGAAGAAAATCGCCGCCAAGAAGGTTACGCGTTCTCGCCATGCCGACCCAGCCGACGGTTTCCTGGCGCTGCTGAAGTCTGGCAAGGCCTGATGTGTTCGCTCATTGAGGTTCATTCTGGGTATGTTTTAGAAAAGTTGAGCCGCAAAGAGCGCAGAGATCATAGAGGCTGAGGATCGATACTCTTTGCGGTGGATCATGAGCACGGAGGCAGACTCACCCGCGAGCTGGGCGCGGTGCTATTTTGGGCCCCCTTCACTTGCTCTGAACTGCTTAGCTGAGGCAGAATCAGAGCCTCGAATTTGGGATCGGGAGACTCTGGGTGCGGTCGGCCCCTCCTCGCCGCCGCCCACGCCCGACCCGCTGCCTTCGCTGCCCCAAAACCGTGTCGATCTTGATGTGTACTTTTACCGGGAGGAGCCCTCCGCGTGACGAAACCCGCGAAGCCAAATGCCCAAGCCCCAAAGGGGCGAAACAACTCAGCCCAGGGCAACGCCCTGGGTAACGCGGCCCCAAAAGCTCGGTGCCCTGAAAGGGCGAGACAATCCTCGAAGGACACCCGAAGCACAAAAACTCCGGTGCCGCCGCTGGCGAATGATACGCTGCTGGTGGCCGCCGGTCAGGCCTTTGCCACGGCGATCACGGAGCTGAATCTGGCCGCCGATTTCACCGAGCATGGTTATGACGGCGACATTGTGGCGGATCTAAATGCTGAAGCGCTGGATGTGCAGGAGGCGGAAAGCTCCCAGGGCGGTGCCCTCCAGGGGCAGGGCGGCGCGACGGCGTCGCTGCCCGGTCTGCTGAAGCAGGGCGCGGACATGGTGAAATGCCTGGATGCCGTCATCAAGAACCGCTTCCGCAATGACCCGACGGTACTGGGTGCCTGGAAGATCGCCGGTCATGTGATGAGCACGGGCGGCGGTGGTGAGGAAGAGTCGCCGACGCCTCCCGCGCCTCCTCCGGCGGGTTAAACTCGGAGAACGGAGTTCCGTCCCGTAGCTCGCAGGGCGGGGCTGCGAACAGGGCAGACTCAGAAACTCTCGTCCTTCTTTGGCGTGGCGTCCTTGGGCTTGTCCTCGATCTTGGGCACGACGATTTCGACCTTCTTGGGCTCGGCGGCTTTGGCGACGGCAGGGGGCGGAGGTGCCACGACTTTGGGCTTCGGCGGCGGAGGGGGTGGTGGTGGCGGGATGAGGACGGTCTCGATGCCTTTGCGCTGTTCGGGGAGCCGGGAGTCATCCATGAGACGGGGAATCGTCGAGGCGGGATCTTTGAGGCGTGAGGCGAGGTAATTCACGGCGATGGCGGTGGCAAAGGGTGTACCGGGGCTGACGGTGTATTCGCTGCTGGCATGATTCCAGTAGGCGACGTGGGCTTTGTTGATATCGACGGGCAGGTTCACCCGCCAGTCCCGCCAGACGCGTCCGGGCATCTCGGACATGGCTTTCCAGCGCTCGCGCATGCTGCTGGTCTGGTAGCTGCGCTTGAAGCGGGCTCCCCAGGAGCCGTCGGCATCGGCGGCGAGGATGATCATGCGGGTGAAGATGTCGGCATGGTTTTCACCACCGGCACTGAGGGCGGCGGGCATCTTCAGCGGGCGGGAGCTGGCTAGGAGCAGCTCGAAGAGCGCCGGGTTGGCGACGGCTGCGTTGGGCTTCTGGTTCTGCTTCTTCCAAAGCGTGGACAGATGCTCGGCCATCAGCATCACGCGGCCTTTGGCACCGACTTCATACTTGGGCAGGAACTTGCCCATCTTTTCAATGCCGACGACGCGTCCGATGCTGTCGAGCGCGGCGACTCCCTGAGCGGCGCTGACAGGGGTGATGGGCGAGTTCAGCGGCGGGAAGCTGTCGGCGATGACGGGCACGGCGAGGTATTTGTCAAAGGTGTCAAAGTCGGTCACGGGCTGGTGGATGTTGCCCTCGCTCCAGGCGGAGGCATCGCCGAGCAGGGTGACGAGCGCGTTGGCGGCACGAGCGAGCACGGCGATGGCGTTCTCCGGCGGCACGGTGGTGGCGTTGAGCTGGGATTTGACGGCGGCCTGCGGCTTCGGTGCCTCGCCAAACTTCACCTGGGAGCTGTAGGAAGGTGGGATTTCGGGGCGCAGGGATTCCTTGGGCAGACGCCCGGCGGCGGCGCATTCGGAGAGCGCGTGGAGGGCGATCCAGGTGCTCTCCATGTCTGCGGCGCGCTGATTGTAGAAGAACTCCGTGGCTCCGCCGAACTGCACCTTTTCAGCCAGTTGATCATCCCACACGAGGGGCCACTCGACGGAGGCAAAACGCAGGGCATTGCGCGACCAGGAGTCGGCGTATTTCTTCAAGCGGTTGCGGCCACCTTCGGCGACATCGATGAGCAGTTGGTTGGCCCGGGTGGGTTGCTTTTGATGCTTTGCCTTGAGCCTTTCCACCTCTGCTTCACCGGCGAGGAAGTCGCGGATGACGATGGCGAGGAGGCGCGGGTGGATGGACATCGGCCCCCACAGGCCGCGCGCTGGGCCATCGGAGATCTGGCCGTCGAGCAGCCGGGAGGCGAGCTTGTTTGTCCATTCCTCCGCCATCTCCCCGGGTGTGCGGGAGAGGGCGATGGCGAGCTGGGCGATGTTCCAAGTGTGGTCGGGCGCGCCGTAGGTGTCGAGGTAGTTCAGCAGGTTCTCTGTCATGCGGTAGATGACGAGATCTGTCTCTGGCAGGCCCGCATTCCGCAGGGCGGTGAGCGCCATTGCGGAGTCGCCGATGAGATTGAACTGCCAGGAGGTGTCTCCGACGTGCTCATAGATGGGCTGTTTGTCGATCATCTCCTCCGTGCCGTTTGGGTCCCAGCGGATGATGGTTTCTTTCTTCGTGCCGATCTGCTTCGTGGGCACCTTGCGCACCTGACGCAGCGGCGGCTCGCCCGGAGAGGGATTGGGCACCATCACGACGAGGTCGGTGTACTCATAGATGGCCCGGTCAATCTCGATCCGGCGGAACTTGCGGGGCACGTCTTTGTAGCCTGTGATGCGCACGCGCTGGATGGGCGGGATGATCCAGCCCTGGGGGTCGGCATTCGCGAGGTCCTTGAGCTTTTTCACCCCAGTGGCCAGTGCGATGCTGGTGGCGTACTCCATGTCTGCCGGAGTGATGGTCGGCGCGGGGACAAAGGGCTCCTCCTTTTTCGCGGGCTTCGCGGGAGCAGGTGCGGCGGGTGCCGGAGTCTGAGCGCCGGCGTCAGGCCCTCCGAAGAGCGAGGCTGAGAGGCCCATCAGCACGAGGCTTTTTCGGGCGTGAGACGAGAGCGTTTTGCGTGTGCGGCATGCTTTCATAGGAGGCACCTTGTCTGGGTTGGAAAGGCCTGCCAAAGTCAGGCCAACCAGAATGATGGCAAAATCACCGGCGAACGACAAGATCAATTTGAGCACGGAGGTGGGCGACCCGCCATGGGATCTCCCTTTGATTCCAGTCTGCGTGCCAGCCTTATAGCATCGTCGATCTCAGTTTGGTGAAGCAGGAACGAGGACTGTCTCGACGACTCGACACTTCACATCCCACCTGACTTCGGCACCTCGGCAGGCGGTGGGGTGGGAGCCGTAGGAGCAGCGGAGGGAGCCGCAGGTGGGGTGGCAGGTGGAACACCCGTGACCGAACCTGCTGGAGCGACGACGGCAGGAGGGGCGACGACGACGGGTGGAGGCTCGGGCTTCTTGAACGGGTCTTCCCAGCGGTGCAGCTCACGGCCTGGGCCGGGGGCACCGATCTCGGTGAGGTAGGCGCTGCACTTCTCATGCCATTGGTCGAGATTGGGAGGTGCGTTTGGTTTCTCAGCGGTGCCGGGGAAGATGAGATAGGTGACCTTTAAATCACTCTCGGGGCGGCGGTAGGGCGTGGCTTTCTCATTGATGGTCTTGGCCAAAAAGAGGGAGGCCTCACCCATCTTTTGTGTGGGACCGTAGTCTCCACAGATGGCGGGGTACATCTTGTCACCATAGATCACGACGGCGTAATCACCCATCTGCGGGGTATGCTTGTTGGTGGCGGTGTAACCACGAAAGAGAAGCGAAAGCACGATGAAGGGATCTTTCTCCGCGATGAGGCTGCTGCGTGCCTTCATGTCTTTGATCTCCAGACCGAGCTGGTCGATCAGCACTTTAAGTTCGCGGTTCTTGTCGGCGGGCAGTCCCTTCACGCTGAACTGCTCCTTTGCCTTCGTCAGCCGCTCTTCCCATCTGGCGAGCAAGGGGTTCGGCGTCTTGGTCTTCTTTGCCCAGGCGTAGCTGGTAAAGGGCTGGTAGTAGTCGGACATGAAGATGTACTCATCCAGGGTGGCCATGCGGTCCCCGTCAGAGCCATCGCACACGACATCCATCTCGGACTGGATGAGCAATGCCTTCCGCTTCGAGACCGGATGCGTCATCTCCAGGATGGTCTCGCAGTCGAAGAAGTTGTGACGATCGAGGATTTTATTCAGCCGGGTGAGGTCGCGCTGGATGGCGCTGGTCTTGTTTTCGTAAAGCTTGTGGTAGAAGCCGGAGACCTTCGCGGTGGGCAGCATGGCTTTGAGATCCGGCAGCAGCGCGGTAAGGGCGGGATTGATGCGGGAGAGCTCATCGACGGTTTGATTGGCCTTCGGCACACGAACGCTGAGCTGGAACTCGGCCTTGTATGCCTCAGGATTCAGGCGCTCCAGACTGGCGTAGGTACCCTGCTCGGTTTGCAATTTTGTCTTGATGGTGATGCCGTTGAAGAAGGTGGCCACATCAGCCTCCTTGCGCGGGATGTAGTCGTCCGGCAGCGGCACGGGCGGGGCGGGCACTTCCTTGATGACTTCTTTGATGATCTCCTTCGGCACCTCGACCCGCTTTTCCACCTCGACCTCGCGTGTGATCACCCGAGCCTGCCCGGCTCGTGCAGCAGCGACGATCTCTTTGAGCCCCTGTTTGATCTTTCCAGCAAAGGGCGTGAATGGAATCACCAGCAGCAACGCGATGATGATGAGCACGAGCACCCGGATCAACGAACTGAAGAAGCCACGCTGCGGCGGTTTCGACCAGGGCGACGGGCCATGATTCTCGGTCAAAGGAGTGGTCTCAGGGGGCGGAAGATTCATGAATGGTCAGACTTTGCCGCTGGCATGGCGGCGACGCAAGAACCAGCGCATCACTCGACGCGGCAGATGGCGGAAAAGCGGCCCGGCGAGGGAGACGCCCAGCCCTGGGAAAACGCAGGTCCTCCCCGCACGCAGCCCCACCAGCGTCTCCGCCACGACCTGGCTCGATGGGATGCGCAGCAGCCCCTGCCCATCGCGGTTCGTGTCCGTGCCATCCGTGCGCTTCGCCGTCTTGCTGAAGTTCGTCGGCGTCGGCCCTGGGCAAACATAAGTCACCTGGATGCCGCGTGGCTCGAGCTCGATGGCGATGCCCTCGCTGAAGCTGGTGACAAACGCCTTCGAGGCCGCATACACCGCGAGATCCGGCATCGGCAGGGTGCTCGCCAGCGAGCTCACATTCACGATGCCCGCAGGTGCATTCGAGATCAGCACCGGCAGCAGCGCGTGCGTCAAAAGCACCACGGCACTCACATTCACCTCGATCTGCATCCGCAACTTGTCCGCCGTGGCGTCTTCGAGCGCGCCGTAGTCGCCGAGGCCCGCATTGTTGATGAGCAAATCCGGCTTCACTGCCGACTGCCGCACCCACTCCACCAGCACCGCACGCCCCGCTTCATTCCCGAGATCTGCCACGACGAGATGCACCTCCAGCGTCGGCTTCAAAACAAGCAGCTCAGCTTTCACCAACTCCAGCGCCTCAAGTCGTCGTGCCACGAGCACCAGGCAACGCGCCGTAGGCGCAAGCTGTCGTGCGAACTCCGCACCAAGGCCGGAAGAAGCGCCCGTGATGATGGCGGTGCAGTCGTGAGTGTCGAAATTCATGCTTGGGGTTGTCTCTTGAAGAGTGAGCCGGATGCTGGCAGACAGCGTCATGACGATCAACCCGCTTTCCAAACAGATTCCCTTCACCACCAAGGACGGCAGCACCATCCGCAGCATCCTCGACCGCACGAACGCCCCCGTGCAAAATCAATCCCTCGCCGAAGCCACTGTCCCCGTCGGCCAGCCCACCGAGCGCCATTACCACAAGCTCAGTGAGGAGTTCTACTTCATCCTCGAAGGCGAAGGCACCATGGAAATCGACGGAGAAATCCGCGAAGTAACCCCTGGCGATGCCATCCTCATCCCGCCTGGAGCTTGGCACCAGATCACGGCATCGCAGACGCTGCGCTTTCTATGCTGCTGCGCCCCGCCGTACTCGCACGAGGATACTTTTTTCAGCTAAGTCAGACGCACCCGACAAAAAGCGAGCAGGCGGGCGCGGTGGAGGGCGGATACGGAATCTTGCTGGAAGAGGGTTTTGAACCATGCTTTGAAAGTCGCACGGAGGCCTAGCCAGGTGACTTTTAGGCGATGTTTTCGAGCAAGGTGGAAAACGGTCCGTGCAAACTCATAATCGCGATTGTGGCCGCTTCGGCTGTAGCGAAAGGGCAGGGAGAGACAGCGGCAGATGTGACCGAGGTCGAGTTGCTGAATGGCCCAGGCGTAATCTTCGGAGGTGTCGAGTGTTCCATCGAAGGCGTGGCGCTCCCAAAGGCTGCGACGGATCATTCCCATGCTGTTGCTGTAGAAGAATTTAAAAAACGGAGCTGTCTGAAAATGTGTCAGCGCTTCAAAAGGGAAGGATGCCAAGTTTTGTTTGCTTGGCCGTACGGCCCTAAAAAGCTGAGTCACGACTTCCCCTGAGCGACATGAAAAGGGGCGAATACCCAAACCTACTTTAGCTTCTCAATTGGGATCACCGCCAACTCCGCGCTGTTGTGATTGCCACGGCGACCACCGCCGTTGGAGTAGCCGACGTAGAGTTTGCCTTCGTGCTCGATGGCATAGGGATAGGAGAGTGGGGCTTTGTCGGCGACATCGCCGGGGCCTTGGGGGAAGATGGAAGGGCGGATGATGAAGACTTTACTGAACACGGACTCGCCCGGCTTGCTGATGGCGATGGTGAGAGGCGTGCGGCGTCCGCCGCTGTCAGCAGTGGTGGTGCAGATGAGGTAACGCTGGCCGGTGCTGAGCATGCCAGCGGCTGGCTTGGAGGTGGCCATGGGCAGATTGCTCGGCGCGTAGGCAATCCAGGTGCGGCCGTAGTCTTTGCTCACGGCGATGAGCGCCTGTGCCTTGGCTCCCAAGCGGGCGATGTTCGTCACCTTTGGGCCATCGACAATGATGCTTGATTCGCCCCACATCGTGAGTCCCTCGACGGCGGGGATCACCACGAGGTCCCACTTCAGGAAGTCATCGCCACGACTGATCGCCACGGCGGCGCAGTGTCCGTTGCCGACGCTGATGCCGGGCATGATCCAGTTTCCATCGGCCATCTTCACCGGCTGATTCAGCGCCCAGAAGCCGCCTTCGATGACGGTGCCTTTCGGTTCCCAGACGTTCGTGGTTTCATTGAGCCGATAAGTACGCGTGTGGACTTTGGACTTTGTGATGTCGGTCAAACTGTGGCCGTAAAAGCTGCCATGAAAGGCCCACAGCTCGCCGCCATGCGAGAGGAACACGCCGTGACTCACCGCGTGCTCCGTCGAGTCGCCAGCACCGATGGTGAAGGTCTCGCCCCACGTCTTGCCCCCATCGCTGCTCACGCGACCGCGTGCTTGCTCGCCCGGTGTGTTCTCCTCGCCTTGGTTGTGACCAAAGGACGCGTAGAGCTTGCCTTTATGCCAGCCAAGGCCCACGCCATGCAGCCAGATGTAGCCGTCTTTCTCAGGCTCGTTCGCTTTGATGACGTGAAACTCCACGCCATCGAGCACGGGCAGTTCAGCGGCTTTCGGCAGCTTCACTTTGGCATCCCACAGCGGCGTGTCAGCCACGATGACCTTCGGGATTTCATGCGTGGCCGGCACCGGCTGAAACGTCGCCGCGATGTCCGCTGCGCTCATCACTTGAGCAACGTATCGCGCCTCATCCACCGCCCCGCTGAAGGTCTGCGTGCGTCGTCCAGCGTCATGAATGCCGCCCAATGTGATCGGTGCCTGTGTGGCCGGTATCGGCTTCTTCAGCTTCACCTCGCCCTGGCTTTGACCATTGAGAAACAGCGCCGCAGTGCCCGCGCCGACGGTCAGCGTCGCCAGATGCCAATGACCCTGCTTCAGCACCTCCTTGCTTGTGACAGTGGCCCAACCGCCCTGCTGCACATAAGCCTTCAGCCTACCATCCGGCTCCACCGTGAGCGACCATTGCCTCTCATTCAGCGAGTAACGATTCTTCCCCGCGATCACCTGCTGTCCTTCATTCACCGCATACGGATTGAACCACACGGAGAAAGTGAACCCGCTCTCGCCATTCAGCGCCGCCGTCTCCTTCAGTTCGAGCAACGACACGCCATCAAGCACGAGCGATGTGTCACGAGCACCACTCGCCACCTTCGCCTTGCCGAGGACAGCGATCTGAGAATCCACTGCATTGAGCGGCCAGTGCTCTGCCATGCAGGCGAGTGTGGGAGCGAAGACGAAAGCTCTGAGGAGGAGTAAACGGATCATGATGGTGAGGCTGAGCGAGTTGTGCCCAACTTGGACTCGGCGAGCCAGGGTGCCAGTTCGTAAAGCTAAAATGGCGACAGACACGCAGATGTGTTTCAGCTTTCCAGATTTCACCCGCGAGGTTGTCGAATCATCATGGCAATGAAGAGCTGAGCCACAAAACAGGGTGACGCGCTTTTTTTCTGGAGGGTGAGAAATACTGGCGGGCTTGCTGACCCGAGCCATCTGTGAGGAAAGAAAAAGCCTCCAAGCCGACGAGCAGCTTGGAGGCTTCAAAATGGGCGGGTGGCGTCGCTTACGAGGCGTCGAGGCCGAAGGCGGTGTGGACGGCGCGGGCGGCGGTCTCGATGTCGGCTTCGTTGACGATGACGGCGGTCTTGATCTCGCTGGTGGAGATCATGAGGATGTTCACGCTGACATCGGCCAGGGCTTTGAACATCTTGGCGGCGACGCCGCTGTGGCTTCTCATGCCGATGCCGACGACGCTGAGCTTGGCGATGCCGGACTCGGTGCGGAGGGTGACTTTATCGCCGAGGGTGGGGAGGATGGCCTTGAGGGCGGCCTCGGCTTTCGGGAGGTCGGCTCCGCTGAGGGTAAAGGAGATGTCGGTTTCGCCATCGAAGCTCACGTTCTGGACGATCATATCGACCATGATGTTGGCTCCGGCGATGGCACCGAAAATGGCGGAGGAGATGCCGGGGCGGTCGGGCACGTCGTCGATGGTGACTTTGGCTTGATTGCGCTCGAGGCTGACGCCGCGGACGACGACGGATTCCATGCCGGGGGTTTCTTCTTTCACGATGGTGCCGGGGTTGTTGTTCATGCTGTTGCGGACTTCGAAACGGACGCCGAATTTTTTGGCAAACTCGACGCTGCGGCTCTGCATGACCTTGCTGCCGCTGGAGGCCATCTCGAGCATTTCGTCGTAGCTGAGGTCTTCGATCTTGGTGGCGACCTTCACGACGCGGGGGTCGCAGGTATAGACTCCATCGACGTCGGTGAAGATCTGGCAGAGGTCGGCCTTGATGGCGGCGGCCATGGCGATGGCGGTGAGGTCGCTGCCGCCGCGGCCGAGGGTGGTGATTTCACCGCTGGCGGTCTCGCCCTGGAAGCCGGCGAGCATGACGATGTTGCCTTCGTCGAGCATCTGCTTCACGGCATCGGGGGTGATATTCACGATGCGCGCCTTGGTGTGGACGCGGTCGGTGGAGATGCCTGCCTGGGCTCCGGTGAGGGAGACGGCCTTGCCGCCGAGGGCGTTGATGGCCATGGCGGTGAGGGCGATGGTGGTCTGCTCGCCGGTGGCGAGGAGGACGTCCATCTCACGCTCGACGGGGTCGCGCTCGGGGGAGACTTCTTTGGCGAGGCGGATGAGGTTGTCGGTCACGCCGGACATGGCGGAGACGACGGCGACGACTTGGTTCCCAGCGCGCTGGGTTTCCAAGATGCGGCGGGCGCAGTTGCGGATGCGCTCTGGGTTGCCGACGGAGGTGCCGCCATATTTCTGGACGATGAGGGCCATGGTGGGGGAGGAAAAGGGCCGCGATAGTGGCACGGCTGGCGGGTGCGGCAAGGGGAAATCCGGGGGCCCTGATCAGAGGCCGCGCGGGGCGAGGAGGCCGAGGTACCAGTCGAGGATTTCGGTCCCGAAGAAGACCCAGATGAGGGCCCCGGCGGCGAGGTAGGGGCCGAAGGGGATCTTTTGCCCCCACTCGCTGCGGCCAAAGAGGCGGGAGATGCCGGCGATGAGGGTGCCGAGGAGGGAGGCGGCAAGGACGGTGAAGAGGACGCACTTCCAGCCGGTGAAGGTGCCGATCATCATGAGCAGGAGGACATCGCCGAAGCCCATGGCCTCGCGCGGGATGACGACGCTGGTGGTGGTGCCCTGGAGGTGGGTGACGCCTTCGAGGGCGAACTCCTGGAGGCTGCCATCGGCGCTGCGGACTTTGAGTTTCTCCATCCAGAGTTCGGCGGTGACGTTTTCGAAGCTGAGTTCGTTCACGCTGAGGGCAGGGGAGGTGATGATCATGCGGTCGCTGGCGCGGGAGTAGATGTCAGCCCAGCCGGTCTGCTCGCCGTCGAGGGTGACGATGGGGGGCTCTTCGTCGTTTGGCTGGGTGACGCTCCAGGGGGCGGGCTTTTCAAAGCGGAGGCGTTTGCGGCCAAAGGCGAGCTTGCCGAGCTCGACGACGAGCCAGAGCCCGCCGAGGCCGAGGGCACCACTGGCGAGGGAGAGGAGGAAGCCACGAAGATGCAATTCCTCGCCGACGAGGGAGGGCACGAGCGTGGCGCTGATGAGTCCGGCGATGGCTCCGCCCATGGTGATCTCATGGGGGAGGATGTAGTGCTCGATGTCGATGAAACTGCCAGCGACGAGGAGGGCGGTGAAAACCCAGAGGGCGAGCATGGCGGGCCCCCACTCTTTGATGAGGGTCCAGTCGCCGCCGACTCTCCAGAAGATGGCGTAAAAGAGCAGGCCGGTGAGGAGCTCGACGCCGAGATAACGCGGGGAGATGGAGCAGCCGCACTTGGCGCATTTGCCACGAAGCATGATCCAGCTCACCAGGGGGATGTTCAGCCACATGGGGATCTGATTTTTACATTTCGGGCAGTAGGAGCGGCGGGGATTGTTCACCGAGATGCCGAGAGGCAGGCGGTAGATGACCACATTTAAAAAGGAGCCGATGCCGGTGCCCATGAAGAAGAACAGGAAGTGGAGCAGGGCGTTGAGGAGGTCGTACTTGGTCATGCGGACGGCGTGGAAAGGATGAAGTGGCCGGAAACTTGCCTTGCCATGCCGCTCAACGGAAGCAAAAAAAGGCTCTATGTTATTCAGCCACGCCGGAAGGAAGATTGCAGCGACCTATGTTTTGCCACTGCTGCTAGCCGGTTGCGCCGGGCAGCAGGGGGCGTTTCACCCCAAGCATACGGTGGAGCTGGCCAGGAAGGTCGGGATGCTGGATGTGCGGAAGGAGGTGCCCGGCATCGTGGTGGATCTGCGCTACACGACGGGGCAGAACGTGACGGGTCAGCCTCTCTACCCCAGCCGGATGCCCTGCCTGCTGCTGCGTCCGACGGTGGAGCGGCTGAAGAGGGCGCAGGCCGCGCTGCGGGCTCAGGGCTACGGTTTGAAGATCTGGGATGCCTGGCGTCCGGCGGAGGCGCAGGGGAAGCTCCATGCCCATGGCGGGAAGACGGGGATGTTCCTCAATCCCAAGGTCGGCTGGTCGCGCCACTGCGGCGGGGTTTCGCTGGATGCGACGCTGGTGGACGCGGAGGGTCGGGAGCAGCCGATGCCGACCTACTTTGATGAAAACCTGGCCCATGCGGCGAGCAGCCAGACGCCGGCGGACCCCGTCGTGCGGCGGAATCTGGCCCTGCTGCACCGTGCCATGCGCTCGGCGGGCCTGATGCCGCTGCCAGCGGAGTGGTGGCACTTTGATGACATCGACTTTTTGCATAATCCGGTCCTGGTGATCCACGGAAGCGTCATCGGGGTGCCGATCCGCTGAGTGGAGTCGTAGGATTGGGGGCCAAATCGCCAAAGCTAAGGCAGCTAGGAGACTTTCATGCGATAGTGTCTCAATAGGCTTTGACCTCTCGGTTTTTCCCGCCATCCTCCCATCCTCCCCGCTATAATGACCTCCTCAGCCCTCCGCCGCTCGCCTGATCTGGCTCTGCCAGCGGCCATGGCGTGGACTGCCAAGTCGGAGCCGACAGGCCGGGCGTCTTCCATTCTCCCGCTCACTGGCTCGGAGCCTTGGGCTAAGTGGGCTTGGATCTTGGCCATCACCGCCAGCTTCCTTGCCGTCGGCATTGCTGGAGTCTCCGCCGACTTGGGACCGATGCCTAAACTGACCTCGTATCAGCCCAAGCTGGACGAACTCGCTGCCGCTGGAGGTGAGGCGATGCTCATGGCTGACCTCGCCGCCGAGCCCGAGGCTGCTGAAGTCATCCAGGAAACGCCGCCCGAGGTACTGGAAGTGCCCCCGCCGGTGGAGGCGGTGCCCGATGCGCTCGATCTCCCCGAGCTCGCCGAAGCGCTCGTGACAGAGGACCTTTTCGTCGTCCCCACCGCCCCGAAGGTGGAAGAGATGCTCCGCGCTGTGGACCCCGCGCCGCCAAAGCCTGTCACCCGTTCGACCCCCAAAGCCACCCCAAGCCGCCCCATGGCCCGCAGCACCACCGGCACCGGCCAGGGGAGTGGAGTCGGCAGCGGCGGAGCCGGTGCGGGCAGCACGGGGCAGGGGACCTTTGTCATTCCGAAGCCGACTTATCCCAGCTCACTGAGGTCGCTCGGCATCCAGGGCACCGTCCGTCTGCAAGTCACCGTCGGTGCTTCCGGGCGTGCCACCAGCGTCTCCATCATCGGCACGAGTGGAAACTCCACGCTCGACCAATACGCCGCCTCCTGGGTGCGCCGCAATGGCAAGGCACCTCCTGGAACTGTGCGCACCTTCACGGCCCCGCTGTCCTTTGTTCTACGTTAAAGTCACCGCCCCATGTTTGTCTCCCCCCCGCAGTTCCCTCTCGCCAACATCGTCGTCGAGTTCATCATTAAAGGCGGCCCCATCATGTATCCCATCCTGGTGGTGGCCGTGGTGGCGGTCTGCGTCGTCGTCGAGCGCATCTTCTGGTGGCTGCGCCTCCGAGTGGGCCGCAAGCCAAAGGTCATCGAAGAAGTCTATACCGCCCTGGATGAGGGAGACTTGCCCCGCGCAGTCAGCCTTTCCAAAGACAGCACCGACCCCGTCGTGCGCATGATCCATCACGGGCTGAATCACCACCACTCCTCCATGCAGGGCGCTCTCGAAGTCGCCGCCGGGCATGAGCTTCAGGCCGCCGGCCGGTTCCTCGGTGCCATGGACACCATCGTCACGCTCGGGCCACTGCTCGGCCTGCTCGGCACCGTCACAGGCATCATGGGATCCTTTACCTCCATCGGCAGCTCCGAACTCGCGGTGGAAAAAGTCACCGGAGGCATCGGCGAGGCCCTCATCGCCACCGCAGCGGGTCTCGGCATCGCCATCACCACGCTGATCCCGATGAACTACTTCCACGGCCGTCTCGCCAAGCTCCAGTTCGAACTCGAAGCCGCCGCGAACAACGTCCTCATCCTGGCCGGCCGCCACGGTTTGGAAAAGAAGTAACCGGGAACTGAGAACCACGCGTGAAGCTCCACTCCCCCATCCCGCACAAAAAGACCCGTCTGGAGATCATCCCGTTGATCGACGTGATGTTCTTCCTGCTCGCGTCCTTCATGATGGTGAGCCTCACCATGACGAAGCAGCAGACACTGAAGGTCAATCTACCCGTCGCCGCTGCCGCGCAGTCCGACTTCAAACCCGACATGATCAACCTCGCCGTCAACAAAGCGGGAGACATCTACTACGACAAAGAGCGCGCCACACTCCCCGAACTCGAGCGCAAGCTCGCCGAGCGATATGGCGCAGACCCGAAAACGCCTGTGTATATCAGTGCCGATGTGGAGGCTCCGTCCGGTCACATGCTCCGCGCGCTCGACATCGCTCGTCGTGTTGGCTTCACCCAGGTGGCCTTCCAGGTCAAAGCCGCCGCCACCACGGTCCCAGCTACCGCCAAGTGATGAAGCACCTCCTCCAGATCCTGCTCGCCCTCGTGGCCCTCAGCCTCTGCGGCATCTGCGTGCTGCAATGGCAGCGTGAGGCCAGGCTCCGCGCACGCATCGTGGGACTCGTCCACGATCTCGAAGCTGAGAACAAGCTGCGCGTCCAGGCCGAACAAAAAGTGGCTGAATATGAGATCGAGATCGAGCGCCTCAACGGCCTGCGCAGTGAGATCGAGGCGAAGCTGCTCACCACCACCGAGGAACTCCGCGACCGCACGCTCGACCAGACTGCGCGCGGCTTCAGCATCGCCATCCTCATGAATGAAACGATCCGCTCCACCAGCGAGCTTGCCGCTTATCAAAAGCTCGCCGACCAGGGCAGCGATGCGCTGAAGAAGCACAACGAAACCGTCTCCGAGCAAAACACAGCCATCGAGAAAGCCAACGCACAGCTCAAGCAACTCGCCAAAGAGCGCGATGAAGCCATCACCAAGCTCAACGCCCGCACCACTGAGTTCAACGAACTCGTCGAGAAGTACAATAAGCTGAGCCGCTAGTAACTGGCGCTTGAGTGCGTAAGTCGCTCAACTCACGCCGCTTTCTTGCCTACAGGCTTCTTGGGCGACTTTCCAGATGGCGTCAGATCTAGCTGGGTCTGTAGATCCTCAGCAGAGATGCCGAGGAACTTGGCGGTCTTGCCGATGTCATCTTCGTAGTGGCGGTAGGCCAGGCGACAGAGTTCTTTTTCCACCCAGGGAATGAGGTCAATGTCAGGCTGTGTCTGCGCCACGCTGATGAGCATGGAGAGTGCGTCCTTCATCCGTGTCACCGTGTTTGCCGGATGGGTGAAGCGGCTGTTCGCGATGCTGCCCAGCGGGATGTCCGAGGGCAGGAGCACGTCCGAGTTTGCCAGAGCGCAGGCACGCTGGATGGTGTTTTCCAGTTCACGCACATTGCCCGGCCAGTCGTAGGCTTCGAGCAGGCCGAGTGCATCTTCAGTGAAACGCATGAGCGGTCCACGACGGCGTGCTGACTGGCGCTGAAGGAAAAACTCCGCCAGCAACCGCACATCGTCGCGGCGTTCACGCAGCGGTGGGATGTGGATGCGCACGACGTTCAGGCGGTAAAAAAGGTCTTCTCGGAAGGTGCCCTTGGACACTTCGGTTTCGAGATCCTTGTTCGTCGCTGCCAGGATGCGCACATCACACTTCAGCGTCTGATTGCTGCCCACACGGCAAAACTCACCTTCCTGGAGCACGCGCAGCAGCTTGCTCTGCACGGCCAGCGGCATGTCTCCGATCTCATCGAGAAAAAGAGTGCCGCCATCGCACTGCTCAAAGCGGCCCACACGCTGGGTCACGGCACCTGTGAAGCTACCCTTCTCATGCCCGAAGAGCTCGCTCTCCATCAGATTGTCCGGGATGGAGGTGATGTTGATCCCCACAAACTCCTTCGGCGAACGCGGGCTGAATTTGTGGACTGCACGGGCCACGAGTTCCTTCCCGCAGCCGCTCTCGCCCGTGATCATCACCGGCGCATCACTGCGGGAGACGCGGCCGATCATTTTAAAGACTTCCTGGATTGGGGCCGAGCGTCCGATGATGGTCTCCTGAATGGTCTCGGCGGGCACCTCGGCAGCCAGGGCGCGGGTCACGCGGCGGGACTCATTGGCCCTCAGGGCGCTTTCGACGACGGTGCGCAGCTCGTAGGGCAGCTTTTCCTTGCCCAGCACATCGTAGGCACCGAGACGCATCGCCTCGATCACATTGCTGTTGCTCGCCAGACCGCTGAAGAGGATGACCATGGCGTTTGGGTCATTCATGCGCAGGCGCTTGAGCAGCTCGATGCCGTTCGTGCCCGGAAGACGTACTTCCGCCAGCACGAGATCTGCACGGAGCTTCTGGTAGGAAGCCACGGCTTCTTCCGCACGTTCCGCGGTGACGACAGTCACGCCTGGCGCTTTCAAATGGCTGCAAGCCCAGCTCAGAAAATCTGAGTCGGCGTCCACAATGAGAATGCGGGAATCCTGGGGAGATGACATTTGGCGGTAAAGAAGTCGTTTTCGTAGCTGGTTGAGTCTCCGCCGTCAACACGCGTTCTGAAAGAGATGTCTGTCTGCGCTGTCAGGATTCTCACACAGGAGGAACGTGCTTGCCTGCTTTTCGGGCTACGGTAATGAATGCTTCCTGCAAATAAAAGGGCTCCAGTGTGGCTGTGCAGCCCTGCTGAAACTCCGCTTCAGGCAGACGTGAGATGAACTTTCCGAGCGCTGCGGCGTCAGGCGTGGCCATGGTCACTGGCAAGCCAAGAGGCGCACGCTCATCGTAGCTCAGCCAGGTGCCACCGTCTGCCACGAGCGCGGTGGCTTTTTCCGCCGGGACGAGGACTGGAGCATGAGTCATGCGTCCGTCATGGATGAGTGCATGATAAAACTGGCCTCGCCGGGCATCTCCCAGCACAGCGTAACTGGCGAGTTCAGAGGTGGCGATGGAGGGCCAGCCCAGCAGCTCCCAGCCACGGGACAAGGCAATTCCCTGCGCCGCCGCGATGCTGATCCGCACGCCCGTGTATGATCCTGGCCCCGTGCCCACCACCATGACGGCTTTTTCGTTCGCCGGCATCGCATCCAACGCCTCGCCCAGCGGGGCAAAGACCTGCGCATTGTGCGAGCGCTCCGATTGAAACGTCGCTTCAAACAGCACTAGGTCACCGCGCACCACGGCCAACACCCCACGCGGCGTGGAGAGATCAATGGCGAGCACTAGGCGTGAGTCAGGCATGGTCAGCCCCTCCCATCCCACGACCTGTCATCCGCTGCAAGCCTGGATCAGCAGAGCAGGCTCATCCCTTACTTCCCAAAGGCCTGAATGAAGGCGACTTCAAGGGCGAGGCCTTCGTTGACGTTTGTGTGCAGGTGTTGCTCGAGCTGGCGGATGGCCCGGAGGCGCTGGGTTGTCTCCTCGGGTTTCCACTGCTCGGCGAGGCGGGCGGTGGCGTGCTGGAACTGGGGGAGGTCGAGGTTCGCAGCGCCCACCTGCTGGCGGGCGACGTCGCCCATCCAGGCGAGGACGAGATCCATGAGGGCATCGCGGCGCTGGAGGTAACGGGCTTCGATCTGGGCGCTGACCTCTTCTTCCCGCTGCTTCAGCCAGGTGCCGTCAGTGGTTTTGGCGTAGTGGTCCTGCTCCTTTTCGAACTCCTCCTCCTGCTCCTTTTTGATCTCATCGTAGAGGTCATCGATCACGGACTGGAAGTCCGTCTTTAATCCGAGGGCAGCTCCGATGCCGCCGGTGGAGCGGTTGGCGAGCTGCTGGAGTACGGCGAGGAGCTTCATCTCGTGTTCGTCAAACTGGCGGACGCCTGCGGGGGGCAGGAGGGGCATCTGGATGACGCGGGAGAGGATGGTGGTGAGGAGCTGCTCGGGATGGTTGCTGATGAGGAGGATGAGGGTGCGGGGCGGCGGCTCTTCGAGGGTTTTGAGAAAGGCGTTTTGCGCGGGGATGGTCATGCGCTCGGCATCGACAATGATGCCGAGCTTGTGCCCGCCGGGGGCGGTGGTGCGATGGATCATGCGCTCCAGGAAGCGGATGGTGCCGACCTCGCTGGCGTCATCGCCAACGGAGATGCGGCGTGATTTGCTTTGGGGGCGAAGGATGACGGCGCCATCCTGCGCCCAGTCGTCGAGGCTGCGGTGGCGGACGGGGCTGACGAGACTGAGGACGGAGGAAGCGAAGTCCTCCAAGCCGGCCTCGCGGGGGCCGCTGATGAGGTAGGCGTGGGCCATGCGTCCGAGCTTCTGGGCACGGGTGAGGAGGCTGAGCGCGTGGTCGGCTTTATACGGCATGGCGGTGAGTCTCGACGAGCTTCAGGATTTCGCCATGGACGGCTTCGGGGCTGTGCGAGGCATCGACGATGGCGATGCGGGCGGGCTCAGCACGCGCGAGGGTGAGGTAGCCCTGGCGGACTTTTTCGTAGAACTCGCGGGGTTGACTCTCCATGCGGTCAAGCTCGCGGCCGGTGGCGTGGATACGCTGCCAGGCGGTGTCGGTTTCGAGATCGAGCAGGACGGTGAGCTGGGGGAGTGTGCCGCCGGTGGCGAAAGTGTTGATGGCACGGACGGCGTCGAGCGGCAGCCCGCGGGCGAGACCCTGATAGACGGTGGTGGAGTCGAGGAAACGGTCCAGGATGACAAAGGTGCCGGAAGCGAGGAGGGGGCGGACCTTTTCCCGAACGATCTGCGCACGGCTGGCGGCGAAGAGAAGGAGCTCGGTCTCCGGGGTCATGGCGGTGCCGGTCTTGGCGTGCTGGAGGAGGTGGCGGATCTCCTCGCCGATCTCGGTGCCGCCGGGCTCGCGAAGGATCACGACGCTCTGGCCGGTGCTTTCGAGGTGCTGCTGGAGGAGGCGGATTTGGGTGGACTTGCCACAACCTTCGGAGCCTTCGAAGGAGAGCAGGAAACCGGGCATGGAGGAGTCGGCGTACACGGGTGAAAAGACGGCCCGGAGGGCAGTGGAGCGGCCTTTTTAGCGTGTGGCCCGGCGATGTCGAACAAAAGCATTTTCGTTTTGGCAAAGGCGGGCGGCGGGGTTATCTCCGCCGTCCCATGATAGAAGCGTCTTCCCTCCAGTTCGGCCCCCGTGACTCCAAGCAAACCATCGAAGAAGGTCTGGCCTTCGCGCCGAAGTTTGACGAGCATGGTCTGATCGCGGCGATGGCGGTGGATGCCGACACGAACGAGCCGCTGATGCTGGCATACATGAATGCGGACACGCTGCGTGAGACGCTGGTGCTCGGCCAGGCGGTGTATTATAGCCGGAGTCGGAAGGAACGCTGGCACAAGGGTGCTACGAGTGGTGAGTTTCAGGATGTGATCGAGATCCGCACGGACTGTGACCAGGATGCGCTGATCCTGCGGGTGAAGCAGCGTGGTGGTGGCTGCTGCCACACGAGCCGTCCGACTTGTTTTTACCGCAAGGTCGCGATGCCCGCCGAGGCGGGCGTGGTGATGCTGGAGAAGGCCTGATCTGCACTGCCATGGCCGCCCTCGACTATCCTCCGCCGCTGCGCCGCCTGATTGCCCAACTGAAGTCGCTGCCAGGCCTGGGCCCGCGCAGTGCCGAGCGGCTGATGCTCTGGCTGATGCAGGACGGCGGGCGCATCGAGCCGATGGTGGATGCTTTAAAAGAGGCCACGGCGCGGGTTCATGCCTGCGATGACTGCGGCTTTTTCATCGAGCGTGAGGAAGAATGTGCGCTGTGCCACAATCCGAAGCGCCAGCAGCGGCTGATCTGTGTGGTTGAGCAGGCGGCGGACGTATTGCGGCTGGAGAGGTCGGGAGCGTTTCACGGAATGTACCATGTGCTCGGCGGGAAGCTCTCCCCACTGGACAATGTGACGCCGGAGGATCTGCGGATCGAGCCGCTGCTGGAGCGCGTGAAGCGCGTGCAGGCGGAGGAGGTGATCCTGGCCGTGGGCTCGGACGTGGAGGGCGAGGCGACGGCCAGTTATCTCCACGATCTTCTGCGAGCGGAGGGACTGGCGGTGACTCGACTGGCGCAGGGTTTGCCCGCAGGTGGCGGGCTGGATCACGCAGATGAGCTGACGCTTTACCAGGCGCTGCACGGCAGACGGACGCTCTAAATCGCCGGCCTGGGCATGGTCTGGGTGCGCACAATGTTCATGGCACCGTTGAGTTCGCCGCCGGGTTCGATATTGATCGAGCGGGCGGTGACATCGCCAAAGACGGCACCATCTTTGCCGATGGTTAGGGGGCCGGTGCAAAGGATGGTGCCAGTGATCTTGGCCTGGATGTCTGTCTCCTCGGCATGGATGAGGTTTAGGAAGGTAACATCCGCTCCTTTTTCGATGATGAAGCGTTTGCAGTGTACCTCGCCAATGATGTTTCCGACGGTGCGAAAGACGGCATCACCGCTGGCTTGGATATTGGCCTCGACGATGCCCTGGCAGCGGATGTCCCGGCAGATGATGAGATCGGTGGAGAGATGGCCGCGCTTGCGGATGAGGACATCTCCACGCGTTTTGATAGCCTGATTGGTGGCCATGTTGATCTCAATGTCTTCGAGGGAGATGAGAGAGCCGCAATGGGGGCAGTTGGCGGAGCGGGAGGAACGGCTAACTTTGAATTTATGACCGCATTCAAAACAGTCCGCGTCTTTGAAGTAGGCGTTTCGATAGACGCCCTGGTCCCGCATTTTTTGCAGCGTGCTGGCGGACATGGGCTCCGGTGCAGGGGTGGGCGGCGGGGAGTTGGATTGCGGACGGCGCGCTACCGGAGCTTCCAGCACCCTGGGCTCAGGTGGTGCTTCGGTGATGACTTCAGGCACTTGGGCTGCTGGCAAAGGCTCTGGGCTGGATGCTGCCTGCTGTTTGAGGAAGACCCCGAAACCACCCTCGGCCTCTTCTTCTTGAGAAATGGGCTTCGCGAACTCGAGCTGCTCTGGCTCGGCGTGGGCAGCGTTGATCGGTGTGAGTGTTCGCCTGCTGGTTTGAGGCACCTGAGCTGTGGGCTGGCTGGTTGGTTCCTTCGCCGGAGCCGGGGTATCCCAGGCACTGTTATCGATTTTGCCACCTGCGCGGCTCACTCCCGAAGCAGAGACTTTGCCACGGGTGATGGAGAGATGGACGCCACACTTTTTGCAAAAAGTGGAAACAACAAGGCGCGGCTCAAACTGAGCCGCGCCACAGGTCGGACACACCACCTCAATTTGTCCTTTAGGTGGTGTCGGGCGATCACTTTTCGGGCCGAAAAGTCTTCGAAACACGAAGGGAGTCGCTAATTAAGGTTGGGGGCGGGGGCCGCCAGCAGGTTTGGGAGCATCGGCTTTTTTACCCACGGAGGATTGACCCATGAATGTCGCACCCTCTTCGATGGAGAGAGTGCCAGCGGCGATGTCTCCGACGAGGATGGCGTTGCTCTTGAGTTCGCAGCGCTCAGCGACGGTGATATTGCCTTCGACCTTGCCGAAGATGATGACCGAGCGTGTCTTGACTTCACCCTTGATCAGCGCGTTTTCACCGACGGTGAGGCTGCCATCGGAGACGACTTCGCCTTCGATTTTACCGTCAATGATGAGGTCATGGGAGAATTTGATGGAGCCTTTGATTTCGACGTCGTTGGCGAGGACATTTTTGCTGGATGTCATAGAGAAAGAAGATGAGGTGGCGCGTTGAGGTTGTGCAGCAGGAGCATGGGTGGAGAGCAGTGGAGCGCGTTCAGCCGGTGAGGCTGGCGCGGGTGTTTCAGCACGTGTGTCCTTTTGACTTTCGTTGGGTTGTCCGATTATTTGCCTGAGCATGGGAATGGAATATAAGAGGGCTGCGTGTTGAGTGTCAATGTTCTGGTGATCTTTTTTCTGAAACCTTTATTTCACAGAGAACAAAGCCTTTTCCGGGCCATTGCAGGAGCTTTCGTTTCTGATGAATTCAAGGATTTCATTCTTCAGGCATACATCAAGTATCTCTGGCGGGCACTCCGAAAGGATGAGGTGTAACCAGCCCATCCGGCAATGATCCGGCTGGCAGGCACTCCGTGGCGGAGCTGGGTGTAAAGGGACTCACTGCCATAGACTTTGTGGAAAAGGTTGAGCTTATCTCCGCTCATTCGGACAAGCGCACGACCGCTTGTGAGTCGGTTGACGGCATCCAGCATCTGGACATCCAGGCCGGTAAGATTGGCCTGGGCATGAGGGTGGATGTTCAGACGGACGCCACCGAAGCCATTCCGTGAATAGGGGGAAAAGCTGACTCCGCTGGCTCCGAAACCACGGCATGCAGCCAGCATGGCCTGAGGATTGACGCCGCTGCCGCCTGCATAGCCAAAGGGATTTTCGGTGCCGATACCGACATCGACGGCAGCAGCTCCACCCAGCATTCCGGTGGCCACATAGTAGAGCGGCGATGTGGCGTGGGGGATGTTGGGGGAGGTGGCATGCCAGCGCAGTCCGGTGTTTCCCCAGGCCATGTTCCGGCCCCAGCTCTGCATTTTCACCACGGTGAGCTTTGGAGAGCGTGAGATCCAGCCGTTTGCGGCAGTCATCATGGCAAGTTCGCCGACGGTCATGCCGTGAACATAAGGAATGGGGATCTGGCTGACGAAGGACTTCCAGCGCGATTCGACAGGAGGGCCTTCGACGCGCCAGCCACCCATTGGGTTCGGGCGATCAAGCACGATAAAGGTTTTGCCCTGCTCAGCGGCGGCTTCCATCGCCACGACCATGGTGCTAATATAAGTGTAGCTGCGGCAGCCGATGTCCTGCACGTCAAAGACGAGGGTGTCGATGGCGGCAAGTTGCTGTGGTGTGGGTTTGCGGGTGGGGCCGTAGAGGGAGTGAACGATCAGGCCAGTGACGGAATCCCGCTTGGTGGCGATGTGCTTTCCCGCAGGAACATGGCCGTCGATGCCATGCTCCGGTCCATAGAGGGCCACGAGCCCGGTACCTAGTGCACGTTTCATCGCGACTCGCGTCATTTCACCTCGGCTGGTGTAGGCTGTATGATTGGTGATGAGTCCCACGCGGCGTCCGCGAAGCAGGTCAAAGTTCCGCGCCGCGAGCATATCGATCCCCAGCATGAAGGGGCCGCCCTGTGCTGTGGGCATGATTTGCGGAGATGACATCTGGCAGCCGGTGAGTGCGGCGGCACCTGATGAGAGGAGAAAGGAGCGGCGGGTGGACATGTGCAGCGTGGAGAGGCGTTTCTCTCCTCTACATTAAGTCAGATGTCTTCCGAGAGTGAATTCAAGATTTCGCTCCACCACATCGCCCATGCTCGCGCAGGACTTGAAGCGGTCGGTGTTATGATGTTCGCCGAGTTCACGGGCGAGCTGCTGCATTTTCTCCGGCGGTTCCATGGGGTTGGCCTTCATGCAGTCGAGCAGGTTATGGATGCGCTGGTGCTCGCTGATGTATCGGCGGGCGATGAGGGTGCGCTCCTCATCCTGATACTGATGCATGGTCGGTACGTTCAGGCACTTGGTGCAGAGTTTGACGACTGGATTGTTCTCTTTGAAAAACTGCGGGAGATAGAGCGTGCGGCGCCCCTCGTAGCTCTGCTGGTCAAAGTCGATGGCGCGGACGCGATACTGTAAGTCCTCGAAGTCGGGCGTGATGTCGATGACGTAGTTGTAGCTGCGCATATCTCCGAGCAGGCGGATGAAGCAACGCTCGCTGAACTTCACGAACTCTTTGGCGATACGGACCTCGTTAATGTCTGGGCGATCCAGGTAATCCCGGATGAAGGCATCCCCTGGGATGCCGGCGATGTGCTCTTCCACCAGCGTGCCACTGTGCGCGAGGTAGTTGATCCGGTTTGGGGAAAGCAGATGTTCCAGTTCCAGGCCATACACACGCGAAGCATCGGCGCGTTTCACATAAAGGTGATCGTAGTTGTCGTTGTACTGGTTGACCACCCGCACGCGAAAGGGGCGCGAATTGCCAAACTCACAGTAGTCCAGTCGCTCCACGTAAAGATGCGGCACGGCGTGGAGATCACCCGTGCGTAGGAGGGAGTAGATGCTCGTCAGACGCGGATAGAGATCCTGCTGCACCTCACGAGGATACAGCACCGTGGACCAGTGTGTGGGATTGCCGTTTTTGTCGTCGAGCGGGTAGCTTTCCGTGAAGTTCAGTAGGTCCTGGTAAGTCGCGGGCAGTGAGTAGCGTCGTCCGAACTGATCGAGGTAGGTTTCCAGTTCATCAGTGAGCGGCAGGAACTCCTTGCGCTTGGTGATCTGGACGTCGGTGACCATGAGGCAGGATTAGGAGCGACCTCCGAAGAAGCTTCCCAGGCCGCCTTTCATCACGCTGGCGAGCACATTTTGGAGTTGATCGCTGGAAGGCTGCTGATCTTCGACCACGCCCTTGGGTGTGAGTTTGTCGATGACCTGGGGGAGGAACTGGCTGATGAGCGGCAGCACCATGTTCACATTCAGTCCTAGCTTCTGGGCTAGATCAGCCACAGCGTCCGCACCGAGCGCCTGCTCCATTTGGGCTGGCTGAACAGTCTTGTTTTCACCCGTGGAAACCCAGGAGGCAAAGACTTCCGTCAAGCCTGCCTGATTGAACTTCTGCTTCAGACCTGGAAGACCTCCGGCCTGATTGAGAAGTGAAGTTAATAAGTCGGAAGGTTGGCCGCTGTTGCCGCCGAGAAGGCTGCCCATGGCTTGTTTGGCGAGAGAGTCGAAGAGTCCCATAGAGGATTCATGGTGTGAAGTGCGAGACGCAAGTCAATCAGCTCTCAGCGAAACATCAGCAGAGCAAAAAAAGAGCCACCCTGATGGATGATTTTTGAATCCATGAGCCTATTTCTGACTCATATTGACATCATCATGATTGCTCCCCAGTCTCCGTTGCAGAGGAAAGAAAAAGAGTCCGTGTCCGGTCTGCTGCCTACGTCAGTTGTCCAGCCGCCAACTCCCGCAGAAAAGCAGGAGGAAGAGATCTTCATTCAGCAACTCGTGGATCGGTCCATGCTAAGTGGCCCGAACCGTCGTCTTCAGGAACTCAAGCAGATCTTGGATGTGGCCTGGGAATTCATCAAAGGAGTCCGCGCACTGCACTTCGTGGGACCGTGCATCACCGTCTTCGGCTCGGCGCGTTTCGAGGAGGACCATCCATACTACAAGCTGGCGCGAAAGCTGGGCGCGGAGATCGCGAAGATGGGCTTTACTGTCATGACAGGCGGCGGCCCAGGCATCATGGAGGCAGCCAATCGTGGTGCCAAGGATGTCGGTGGACGCAGTGTCGGTTGTAACATCGAGCTGCCCTTTGAGCAGAAGCACAATCCCTGGCTCGACCGCTGGGTGACGATGAAGTACTTCTTTGTCCGCAAGGTGCTGCTCATGAAATACAGCTATGGTTTTGTCATCATGCCCGGCGGCTTCGGCACTCTGGATGAGATGTTTGAAGCCCTTACGCTGATCCAAACGAAGAAAGTGAAAAACTTCCCCGTCGTGGTCATGGGCACGGAGTTCTGGAGTGAGATGAAGAACCTCGTGGACCACATGCTCAAAGGCTCGACGATCAGTCCTGAAGATGTCGAACTCATCTGCTGGACGGACAGTGTCGAAGAAGCCATCTCGCATCTCCAGGATCGTGCGGTGAAGCAGTTCGGCCTGCGCCATGAGCCTGTGCCCAGCAGCAGCGTTCTACTGGGAGAGAAAAGTCTCTGATTTGTGACTTAAGACCACGTCTTGCACATCCACTCTACCAGTCTAGTCTCCGCGCCTTTCATGTCGGATCACTCTTTTCAGCTTAGAAACGGACTCACCCTTGGATACGCTGAGTATGGCGATCCTCAGGGGGCCGTGATGTTTTATTATCACGGCTGGCCGAGTGCGCGGGTTCAGGGGGCACTCATGGATGATGTGGCGAAGCGTCACGGCCTTCGACTCATCGCTCCAGACAGACCGGGCATCGGCCTGTCTGAATTTCAGCCCAAACGCGAACTGCTCGACTGGCCGGAGACTTTGGAGCAACTCGCAGCCCATGTGGGCGCGGACAAGTTCCACCTCATGGGCTGGTCGGGAGGAGGGCCCTATGTTTTAGCCACAGCCAAGGCATTTCCTGAGCGCATTCTCACTGCCACAGTGGTCTGTGGTGCACCGCCGCTGATGTTCCTTGGCTTTCAGCACATGTTCTGGGTCTATCGTCTCATGATTCGCCTGCGGACCTTCTGTCCCTGGCTGCTCGGCGGATTACTCCGTTTTGGGAAAGTCATCTCCAGTGGAAAGCCGGACAAAGCCCCACTCAAGTGGCTCATGCTCATGCTGGGAAAGGAAGACCGTGGTGTGCTCTCTGATCCGCATACATTCGATGTTGTCCGTCATGGCATCGTTGAGGCACTTCGCCGTGGGCCGCGAATGGTCATCGCCGATGCTGACATCTACCTCAGCGAATGGGGATTTGAAGTCAGCAGCATCGAAACACTCATCCACTTCTGGCATGGCAAAGAGGACAGAAACATCTCCTGGAAGTACACAGAGCAAATCTCAGCCCTCATGCCTCACACCACTACTCACTGGTTCGAGCATGAGGGACATTACTCCCTTCCCATCAAACATGCCGAGCAGATCGTGAAGCACGCGCTCGGCAAAGAGTAAGGCGGGTCAGCGAGCCACCTTTAGATAAGCGATCAAATCCGCCAGCGACTGAGGCGTCATCACCACCTCCAGCCCCTCCGGCATCAGTGACGTGCCCGTGCTCTTCAAACTTGAGATCTCGCTTCGCAGCACCGACTTCGTCAGGTTCCCGGCCATCTTCAGCGTCAAACTCGCGCTCGTTTCGGTAGCGATGACGCCATAGAGCTGCTCGCCATTCTTCAGCGTGCAATGATACGCCATGAAGCCCGGCTCGATGATCGCGCTTGGGTCGAGGATGGAGTTGAGCAACTTCTCCGCGTCATGCTGCACCACACTGCGGAGGTCAGGGCCGAGTTCTAGGCCCATGCCGTCGAGTTTGTGGCAACTGATGCACACCTGCGAGAAAACGACCTTCCCCTTCACAGCATCGCCCGTCAGCTTCAGCGCCGGTTTGAACTTCTCCACCACCGCTGCCCGCGTGGCGCTCGTCGAGTCCGCAAACACCTTCTCCGCCATTTGCGCGATGTTCTTCTTCGGATGCTTCATCAATCGTGCCCGCGTCGCCGCGTCACAAGCCTTCGCCTCAGGGCGATTCAACAGCGCTAGCGTCCACGCATCGTTCGAGAGCAGCGTCTCGATGATCTGACCGCGCACCGTCGGCGTGCGCTCCTCAAAGCGCTCCAGCAAAAATGTCTGCCCATACCTCGGTTGCAGTCGTCCCACCAGTCGAAGCACCTCCGCGCTGCCCGTCTTCGCCCAAAGCTCCGGCAACAACTCACGCACCATCTCTCGATGCTCGCGATCCGAGGCCAGCAGCGCCAGCTCCGCCATCGGCGGAGCCTCCTTCGCCGTTTTGACCGTCTCCGACGCCTTTGCGAGCATGTCCGCCATCTTCTTCAATCCCGCCTGCGCCTCCGGCGAACTCACCTGCTTCGCGAATTGAGCCAACGAGAGGTCTTTTTCATTGAGGACAGCCAGAATCTCCACCGCATGCATTTTAGCCTCCAAATGCGACATCAGCGCTGCGATAGCTTTTTCGTTCTTCTCCGCCAAAGCGCACTGGAACAGCTTCCCGATCGCCCCGTTGTTTTCCGGCTCACCACCTTCTGGGAACCTTTCACAAACCCGCTCCAAATGCGGCAGCACCGAACTCATCGCCGCCCCTTGCAACGATGATCCCGCCGGAACTGCATTCAAAAACTCCGCCAGCAAATCCGCCGCCCACTCAAACTTCAACTCCCCCAACGAGCACGCCAGTTGCAACCGCACCTTCTCGTACTTGTCGTTTACGAGCTTCGCGAGAGCGGCATGGAGTGGCAACGAGTCGTCGCCCTTCCATTCGAGCTTCTCGGCCATTTGAAGGGCTTGTTCCCGAACATGCGCAGACTCGTCTCCGAGGAGCTTCATGCAGTCGGAAGTCTTCAGCTTGCCTTGTATGAGAAGCGTCCATGCTGTTTGAGCTTTGACGTTGGCTGCGCCGGCGATCAAAGCATCGCCGACTCCGCTCCATAACGCTTTCATCTGCGCTTTGTCTCTGAGCCAGCCATTGGAAGAATCAAGGTTAATAGGGAGGTTGTCCCATTCGAAGACTGGTTGTGATCCAAAAGAGTCTTTAACAACCCGCCAAATCCGTCCCTTGTCATCTCCTTCGCGGTAGTGCGGCAGGAGCTCGTCTTTGCCGTTTTGCGGCAGCCACTGCGGGTGCTCGATCATGTAGCGATACATGTCAGCGATCCACAGCGCGCCGTCGGGGCCGTTGCGGACCATGACGGGGCGGCACCAGCGGTCTTCGCTGGCGAGGAAGTCCGTCTTCGACTCGGCGGGATCGCGCGTCGCCTTGAACGTTACTTCATCATCCTCCAGCACATGATGCTGAACCAGATTGGCAAACGGCTCGCAGGTGAAGGCATGCGTCTTCCCATCATCAAACAGCACGACATCGCGATACACCTCGATGCCGCAGGCGCTGGTGAAGCGTCCGGCCTGGTCGAAGCTGTGGAAACGCTTCTCCATGCTGCTGGCGGGATAGACGGGCGGATTGCGAGGGAAGAGCTGATGGATCGGGTCCGGCGGGATGACGTGCGGATTTCGGCGCAGGTAGTGATCCTGCAACACATAGTGCCAGAGCGGGAAACTGTTCTGCACGCCGAACCAGTGGCCCCAGTCGTCACGGGCACGACCGAACTGCGAGGGGCCGCTCTGCGGATCAAACTCGCCCGTGTCTGGCTTGAAACGGAAATCGCGGCTGCCGAGGTCGATCTTCTCGCCGGTGAGCTTGCATTCAATTTGAGTGCCTTTATTGTAGCCGCCGTGATGCGCTCCGGCGGCGCAATACACCCAGCCATCCATGCCCCAGCGCAGGCCGTTCACGCGGAGCTGCTGATTGCCGGTGCTGAAGCCGGTGTAGAGCGCCTTCTTCGTGCCATCCGGCGAAATGAAAAAGATGTCCGGCGCGGCGGTGACAATCACGCCTTCACGCCAGGTGAGGATGCCGGTGGGATAGCTCAAATCGCTGACGATGACGCTGCGCTTGTCGTAGCGACCGTCGCGGTCCGTGTCCTCCAGTCGCACCACACGACCACCGGCCTTGCCATTGCCATCCATGCCGAGCGGGTAGTCCGCCATCTCGATGACCCACAGGCGGCCCTGCTCATCCCAATCAAACGCCACCGGATCGAGCACCACCGGCTCCGCCGCGACAAGCTCGATGCGATACCCCTCACGCACATGCCACTTCTTCGAGGATTCCTCTGGGGAGAGAGGCTGCGAGGCCAATTCGATCTTCGGCGCAGGTGCAGCAGCGGCGGGTTTTTCCAAACCAGCCACCTCGACCTTTTCAAACGCGCCTTCCAGCGGCGCGAGGTCATCGCAGCGCTTCCCAAAGAACATTTCCTTCGCGCCCGGCGCGGTGACGGGCAACTCGGCGTCGATCTCCACCTTGCCATTCAGCATCACCTTCACCCGCGAGCCAATGCGTTCCATCTTCACGTCATTCCACGAGCCAGGCTCGATCACCGTCGTCCCGCGCACGATTTGATCCGCTGCGTTGCCATTGAAGACAAACAGCCTGCCTGGCAGCGAATCTTTGTAAGTGCCGCCGATGCCAAGGTGATCCCCCGGAGCCTGCGAATCGCCCTTTGGCCCGCGTGAGATGAGGTAAGCCGTCACGGCACTGACGTTATTCGCCTTCGTGTTGCGGAAGCGCATCGACGCCGACCAGTTCTCATGCCCCTTCAACGATGCCGAGGTCTGCACCTGCGCTCGCTCGGCCTTTTCCTTCCGTGCGACGGCATGTCGCGCGTTGTCATCGGCTACTTTCGAGATGTTCCAAAGCTTCGCGATCAACTCCGGCTCCACCACGCGATCCCAAACGGTGATCTCATCCAGCCGTCCGTCGAGCCCTTTGCCGAAAAGCACCTTACTCTCCGCTTTCCCGGCCTTTCCGGTCAAAACGGGCTTTTCACTGCCATCGAGATGCACGCGCACGTTTTCGCCATTGCGAATGAGCACGGCGAAATGCCAGTCGTCGGCGAAAAGATCCTCTTTCGTCTCTTCACCGCCAATGGTGAGCCTCACATGATGCTGCGCGTCTTGATGCGCCTTCAAGCTAACCCCCAGCGCATTGATCAACTCGCCCGCGCGATCACTCGCGCCGCTCTCGTGGCCGAGCCAGAACCAGAGGGCGATGGAAGCCTGAGTTCCAAGTTTCAGGTTGGAAGTTTTAAGATGGCCGCCAGCGAGGTGGATGGAGCGATTGATTGTGTGAGAACTGGAGAAAGGCGAGGGCTTCAAGGCAGACTCTTCATCGTAGCCAAGACCAGAACCGGCTCCTGGCAGATAAAAAGCATGTCCGCCGATCAATTTGGCCTCTACCCCCACTTCGTCGGTCAGTGTCGAACGAGCGTCATCGCAGCGGAAATAGGAAGCTGGCTTCGAAGCGAGTGTTTCGCTGGAATAAGAGCTGTCTGATGGACGAATGGGGCGTGAAGGCTTGCCCGCGATCTGAGCGATGGATTCGCTCAAGGTGTCGACCATGGAAGGTTCGGCCTTTACTTCGAGACCTGCGGTGCGGGCAGGCCATGTCGTGTAACCACCGAGTGTGTGCTGCTCAGGCGGTGGAATGTAACCTGTGGCTCCATTCGCCAACTCGATGTTGAAGTGCGTTCCAAGCGGCGACATCTCCCGAAGCTTCAACCCCGTGATCGCATACACCTCGTTCGGCAGCGTGGCGATGCTCAGGTCGCCAATCCGAATCGATTGCAGCTTCACGCTCGTCTTTTGCCGCTCGTGCAAAATCAGCGCCTCTCTCGCATAGACTTCCTCTTTGTTCTTCGGCACGTCGTTTTCGATCTTCGCGGCGATGGGGCGTGCCCAGGCGAGGCGTTTTTCGTCGGGGACGCGATACTTGAGCTCCAGCGTCTTCTCGATCATGCCGAGCGGGGCGTGATCGACATATTTCACGGTTTGCAAGGCCTTCAGGGCGCTGTCGGCGACCTCGGCGGCGTAGTGGTCGATGGTGATCGTCTTTTTCTCCGCGCCGTAGTCCATCCACATCTGGTCGCCGCTGGTGCCCTGGCTCATGGCGCAGACGAAGGGGCCGTTGCCATCACCCTGCTGGCCCATTTTGGCAGCGAGGTGTCGGCAGAAGTGGCCATAGTAGTCGGCGGACACCGGGCCGCTGCCGAAGTAGTGCTGCGAGTAGTTCGCCAGCACGCCGAGCGGTTTGCCATCGAGCGTTTGCAGCGCGATGACGCTGAGCTGCGGATCGACGGGGCCGCTGGGGCCGACGACGTCCTTGCTGAGGTAGCCGGGGTGCATGTTCGCACGGCCGGTGGGCTGGCCGAAGGGATCGACGACTTCTTTGCCCGGTAGCCTGATCCAGCGGCGATTGTGCGTGTGCTCCCAGTCGTCGAACGAGCCCCAGCCGATGCGGGCCGGTTGCAGCGCCGCATTCGCCGCCACGATGGCCTCGGCGATCTTCGGCGTGAGGAACTTCGCATACACCGTGTCCTTTCGCGTGCCGAGGCAGCCCATCGCGGCGGGCGCGGAGTGCGTGTGAGTGGCGCTGACCATCATGCGATCCACCGGGATGCCGCACTGCTTCGACGCGATGCCTTTGGCCTCATCGATGAGCGACTGCTCCATCATGCAGGTATCCACGATGGCGAAGGCGATCTTCATCTTCCCGTCATCGAGCACGAAACTGCGCACGAAGAGCTTGTCCGCGAGCTTTTCGCCCCGCCCTTCAAGAAACCCGCCAGCGATGATGCGCGGGAACTCCGTGGGCGAAATATCCACCGTAGCGACTCCGGCGCGGAAAGTGGCCGCGGTGGACAGGATTGGACTGAGGACAAGCGCGAGGAGGTAAAGCGGTCGGAGATTCATTGCCAGACTGCGACGGGAACCCGAGCGCAGGTCTTTCAAACGATACTCGCGAGCACGGCTTCGGCTGCATGGCGTCCGCTGATGAGAGCGCCGTTGATAGAGGCATCCTCCACATAATCTCCGCAGCGATACAGACCCGGTTCGAGCACGGTGCTCAGTGATTCATCACCGAGCTGGAGCTGGCGGCTTTCAGGCTGGGCGTTGCGGATCTGGTAGGTGCGGAGGTGTTTCCACTGGCGTGCACCGGGGCCAAACCAGCGCGTCATTTGATCACGCACCACGTCTTCGAGTTCGGCGCTCGATGGAGCGCCGACGATGCTTGTGCTGATGAGATGCTGACCTTTCGGAGCGAGGCTTGGCGAAGCATTGCTGAGCACGCAGGCATTGTTCACGGGGCCGCGGTTGTCGCCATCGAGATACAGGATGGCTTCGCGTGGCAGGGACTGATCCGTGGTGAAATAAAGGCAGGTCGTGCTGCGTCCCGGCTTGGGCTTTTCCACGCCTGTGTCCGGAAGGAGTCGGTGTGCGACGTCTTCACTGACGGCTAGGATAATGTGATCCGCGCGCACGATCTCGCCGGTGGAAAGGGTGATCTCGCCTCTTCGGACGGTACTGACGGGAGTGTTGAGCTTGAGTGATCCTGGGGGCAGGGCGACGGCGAGTTGATCAGGGATGGCCTGCATTCCTGCTGCCGGGATGGCTGCGCCACTGCGGCGGAACATGGAGTAGAGAAAGAAAAACATGCGCACTGAGGTGCGGAGGTCTTTTTCCAGAAACACGCCGCCAAAAAAGGGGCGGAAGAAGCGGTCGATCATCGCCTCGCTGAAGCCGAAATCGTGGAGGTAGTCTTCAGTTTCGATTTCCGGCAGCCGGCGTTCGATGGTTTTGGTGTCGGCGGATTCCTTCCAAAGGACAAGGGTTTGCCATTTGTCACGCCAGGGGATGAAGTCATCGCCCAGGTTCTTCAAGGCATCGAGTGGATGCTGAAAAGGATCGGCAAGGCGATGCAGGCGGTTTTTAAAGTAGATCTCAGCGCCTCGGTAGAGCGGACAGAGATCGAGCCCGTCATAGTCGAGCACCCGGCGAGCCTCAGGGTAGGCGGGGAGCAGCACTTGGAAGCCGCGATCAAGGGTGAAGCCATCGACTCGATCCGAGCGCACACGTCCGCCGACGGCATCGGCTGATTCGTAGAGGGTGAATGGCACACCTGCTTTGGCCAGTAATCGCGCACATGCGAGACCGGATAATCCGGCTCCGATGATGGCGATGGTGGGCTGAGGCATGAGTGATTAGGAGGGCGTTCTAGCGCATGATGGATGCCAGGAAAGTGATTGCAAGCAGCGGAGGAGTCTTCAGGGATGCGGGACATGAGTGAGCGCATGAAACTTTTGATCACGGGAACCACCGGCAGACTCGGGGGAGTTCTGGCGAGGCACTATGCGCTTCGTCATGAATTGATGTGTCCGGGTCGTGGTATGCTGGACCTCGCCCGGCCCGAGTCATTGAGCGCTGGTTTGCGTGAGATGGACTTCGATCTGCTGATCAACTCCGCAGGCATGACCAGCCCTGATGTCTGTGCGCGTGAGCCTGAGCTGGCGCAGCGTGTGAATGCTGAATCTCCGGCGGTGATGGCTGCGGAATGTCAGCGGCGCGGGGCGCGAATGATCCAGATCAGCACAGACTATGTCTTCGGTGGCGAGGTGGAGGGCAGATTGACTGAAGACATGAAAACAGAGCCGGTGAATCACTATGGCTCCACCAAGCTCGAAGGTGAACGGGCGGTGATGGCGGCTTGTTCCCGAGCACTTGTGGCGCGGGTGTCATGGTTGTTTGGCGGTGGGAATTCCTTTCCTGAGCAGATGCTGCGCACGGCACGTGAGGGCAGGGACGTGGAGGCCATCGGGGATAAATGGAGCGCGCCGACGAGTATGCATGACATCGCCTGCTGGCTGGAGGTTCTTTGGCAAAAAAGCCCCGCAGTCTCTGGCGTGCTGCATCTCTGCAACAGCGGCACAGCCTCTTGGCAAAGCTATGCCCAGACCGTGCTCGATCTGGCTCATGAGCTGGGTTTGCTCGATCATCCGGTCGTGGTGAAGGGCAATCGCCTCGATGATTTTCCCCACTTCATCGCACGTCGTCCGCGACACACCTTGATGTCAAATGAGCGGCTGGCGGGCTTGCTCGGAGAGCCTGTGAGATCTTGGCAGGCGGCTCTGCGTGAATGGATGACCTCACGGGCGGCGTGAGTTCGTCGGTGATGTTGATTGAACAAGGCGCGACATCATCGACACTACCATCGTATCCCATCTATGCCTCCCCCGGTGTCCAGTCCAGCTCCAGTGATCCGTAACCCCTTCGTGTGGTTGCGGAACAAATTCTTTGCGGGTCTGGCAGTGGCGCTGCCTTTGCTGATCACCTTTTGGGTGCTGACCAGTGCCTACCATCTTCTCCATGGCTGGAGTGAGCCCGCCATCGAGTTCCTGGCCCTGAAGATCAATGAGATCGAAGGCCGTACGGTCGTCGATCCAGCGGGTGAGACCTACAAGCAGGTCGTCAACTTCGTTGGCTTTCTCATTCCGGTGATCGTCTTTGTGGCTCTTGGTGTCATGGCCACTCATGTGCTCGGCGTGCGCGTCGTCAGCGCCATTGATCGCCTGCTCATGCGCGTGCCCATCGCTTCCTTCATTTATAAGACGATGAAGCAGGTGATCGACGGCTTCAAAGGCCTGGGTGGACGACAGAACTTCAAGCGTGTGGTCTATGTCGATTACCCCTCGGGTGACATGAAGATGCTCGGTTTCGTCACCGGTCAGTATCTGGACCCACAGCAAAACAAGGTGCTCGCCGCCGTCTTCATCCCTGGTGCGCTGAGTCCGATGACGGGCCTTCTCCTCGTGGTGCCGCTGGAGCAACTCACCGATGCTCCACTGAGCGTCGAAGATGCGATGAAGCTCATCTTCTCTGGCGGCCTCGTCGTCCCCAGCCGCCTGGCCGCGCCTGCGACCAAGCCTGACATCCATGCTCACCTGCCATCTGTGGCGATTGAGGAGGATGCGCTGGCAGTGACAGAGGATGAAGTGCTTGCCGAGTCCGCAGCGCTGCTGCCCCACGGACTGCCGCGTGCTGAAGATTTTGATTTTGGTGACCCTGACATCCTTTCCGGCAGCGAGCGTGAAGGCACTCAGCTTCTAGTTTCACGATCACCCGCACGTCGGCTGCTCGGCTCTCTGCCGTGGCGGAAGCGTGAGTAGTTTTTTCCTCTCCCATGGATCTCCGCCCGCTCCATCAAAGCGCCGAAGACGCTCTGCCTCAGATGCTCGACTGGCTCCGTCACATGGTGGAGATCAACAGCTTCACCACGAACATCGTGGGAGTGAATGCACTCGGCCAGCTCACGGCTGAATGCTTTGCTGAGCTGGGGTTCGAGCCGGAGTTCGTGCCTGCCACGCATCCGCAGCACGGCAGTCATTTGTTTCTTCGGCGTGGACCTGCTGAGCAGCCGCCCATCGTGCTCGTCACGCATCTGGACACCGTTTTCCCACCCGAAGAAGAGCTGGCAAATGACTTCCGCTGGCAGCCTGACGGGCGGCGTATCTACGGTCCCGGCACGGTGGACAATAAGGGCGGCACGGCGATGATCTGGCTCATGCTCAAAGTGATGCGCGAAGTCTTGCCGGACCTCTTTGAGTCCACGCACTGGCTCATCGCTGCGAACTCGGCGGAGGAGGTGATCGGCTCCGACTTTGCGAACTGCACGCGCGAACGTTGTCCACACGGTGTGCGTGCTGTGTTCGTGTTCGAAGGCGGGCCGAGAGATGCCGCAGGCTGGCATCTCGTCACGGCGAGGAAGGGGCGGGCCGAATTTCGTGTCACCTGTCATGGCCGTGCGGCGCACGCGGGGAGCAATCATGCCTCGGGCATCAATGCCGTCGTCGAACTCGCGAGTGTTCTGCCTCCGATTAGTGCGCTCACGGATGTGAGTCAGGCTCTGACGGTGAACATTGCCTCCATACATGGAGGTACGGTGTTAAATCGTGTGCCGCATGAGGCTGTGGCGGATCTGGAGATGCGCGCCTTTGATCCTGCGGTGCTCGTTCGGGCCGAGGAAGCATTGCGATTTTTCGGCGGACGCACTGGGGCGCATGGAGAGATCGTCATCGACTGCCTCGGACGCACACAAGCCTGGCCCGGTGGTATGCCGACAGAGGCGCTTTTTCATGTTTGGGAGAATGCCGCCGCACGTCTTGGCTTCAGCGCTGTGGCTGAGCAGCGGGGCGGACTCAGTGATGCCAACTACCTCTGTGCGCTCGGTCCCACGCTTGATGGTCTTGGCCCCGTCGGTGGGAATGCACACTGCTCCGAACGCAGCGCGGACGGGAGCAAGCTGCCTGAGTTCGTGGAACCTGACAGCTTCGTGCCAAAAGCCGTGATGAATATCCTCGCTCTCGCGGAGCTTCTTCGCGCTTGAGTGATTGGCTCACTCACCCTCGCCAGCACCATTCGTCGCCACGGTGACCCAGCCGGGCACGACCAGTTCGGCGATCCAAGCCTGATCATGGGTGACTGTCTGCGCTGGATAACACAATCTCAGCGTGAGCGGTGTGCCGCCGCTGGCATCCTGGCCGAGCCAAATGTCAAGCTGGCGTGCCAGTTCAGTTTCCTTGGGCACATAGCCGAACACGGGCATGGCGGCAGGATCTGCCGCAGGGACGAGCCGGATGCAGCGGAGCTTGTCTTTATTGCTAAAAGGGCCGCTGAACTGCGATCCAGGCGTGGCGAGCACGCGCATGAGCACCGGACGTGTGGGGCGGGCCTGCCGCATCTGCTCCCACTCCAGATCTCCGAGGGCGACAAAGCTTGCCCAGTCCACACGAGGCCCCTCGGGGGTGGGGATCACGGCCGCAAATTTTTTGGTCCCATCGCGGAGCACCACGCGGAACTCAGTGAAATTGGCCGGGCTCTGGGAATGTCTTTCGATGTGGCTGTAGGGCAGGGCTCCCACGGGATGATGAAGGTAGTACTCTCTAAGTGCGGGTTCTACCTGGGTGGCGTTCAGCGCAAAGGCCAGCTTTTCATCCACTGTGGCTGCTGCCAGAAATTTCTCCAAAGCCCAAAGCGGATCTTCGTTCACCGTGGGTTGCTCTGAGGTGCTCGGTTTCGCAGGTCGGAAGGAGAGTCGTTTGATGGGCTCGCCGATCTGAATCGGTTTTGAAGTCACGGCGACCACGGATTGAGTTCCGACCGATGGTTTCGAGGAGAGCTGGGGCGTGTCAGACACGGTCACATTGTTCAGTTCGATGCTGAGCGCCGGTCTTGGCCAAACATCGGTCCAATGGATCACTGCGGCTGCAAGGATGAGCGCTATCACAGCCCCTGCACCTGCCATGAACTGAGTCCTGGTGCGAATGAGCTCCGGGTCGAGGCACATTCGCTCAAAGGCATCTCCAGGAAACAAGGAGGCGTCGTCGATGAAATCTGGCTTCTCCAGGGAGTCTGTCGGCGGCGTCGGGCTCATCAGCAGCGCCTTGTGCTTGAAGCCGCTGCTGCGGCCCGCCACTTGAAGCATGATCGTGCGTCCGCAGTCAGGGCAGGGGCGTGAACGAGTGACAGCCGTGACCTGAATCTCGACAGACTTTTCGCAGTGGGGGCATGTGACAGAGGCTGCTGGCATCTGGACTTAAACTGAGTCTTACCATGCTCAAATCGAGCCAAGATGGCAACATCACAGGTGAAAACGTTTTGGGCAGTCATTTTAGCGTCTTTTTTGATGCTTATCCCCGCTACGCTAGGGCTTGCCAGCCTCTTAGATTCAGTCGATAGAGCCGCCCTTCCGCCACCCACCATGTCCATTTGGAACTACGCCAACCCGCAGCTCAAAGATCTCGTCGCCTACGAACCCGGTAAACCCATTGAGGATGTCGCCCGTGAGCGCGGGCTGCGGCCCGAGGACATCATCAAACTGGCCTCCAATGAGAACCCCCTCGGCCCCAGCCCGAAGGCTATCGAGGCGATGAAGAAAGCCTGCGAGGAAGTCCACATCTATCCGGACGGAGCTTCCTGGAAGCTGCGCAACGCGCTCGCTGAGAAGTTTGACCTGGAAATGGGCAACTTCATCATGGGTTGCGGCAGTAATGAGGTCATCGAGTTCATCGGTCACGCCTTCCTCAAGCCGGGTGACAATATCATCACCGCCGAGCACGCTTTCCTCGTTTATAAACTCATGGCCAAGGTCTTCGGTGCCAGCACCATCGAGGTGCCAGATCCAGGCTACGTGCATGATCTCGACGCCATGGCTGCGGCCATCACGCCGGAGACGAAGGAGGTCTTCATCGCCAATCCGAACAACCCAACAGGCACACTCGTCACCCAGGAGCAGATCGACCGCTTCATGGCCAAGGTGCCTGACCACGTCGTCGTCGTCTTTGACGAAGCCTACTACGAGTTCCTCGACAACCCGCCCGACACCTTGAAATATGTGCGCGAAGGCCGCAACGTGGTCGTCCTGCGCACCTTCTCGAAGATCCAGGGTCTTGCAGGAACCCGCGTCGGCTATGGCGTGGCGAACAAGGAACTGATCGACGTCCTCCAGCGCACGCGTCAGCCTTTCAATCTCAACTCCATCGCCCAGGCGGGCGCGCTCGCAGGTCTGATCGACCAGGAGCATCAGGACAAAACCAAGCGCATCACTGACGAAGGCCGCACCTATCTGCAAACGCAGTTCGGTGAGATGGGCCTCGAATACATCCCGAGCTACGCGAACTTCGTCCTCGTCAAAGTCGGTGATGGAAATGCCGTCTTCAAAGCCATGATGGACAAGGGCGTCATCGTCCGTGCCATGGCCGCCTACAAGCTGCCTGAATGGGTGCGCATCTCCATCGGCACCATGCCGCAGAATGAGAAATGCATCGAAGTTCTGAAGCAGGTGCTCGCTTAGTCGGCACCTGCCCGAACGATCAGCGGAGGATCACATCGCGAAGATGCGGTCCATCCGCTCGGTCAGCATCTTCAGACCGTTTGGATTCATGCCGCCGCGCTGTTCGCTGATGGCCCAGCCGGTGTAGCTGACATCATCCAGCGCTTTCATGATGGCAGGCCAGTTGTTGTCGCCCTCCGTCAGATCGCAGTCGAAGCCCTTCCAGACACCTTCGTCCTTCATCTTCTTTGTGCTGTATTCCTTCACATGGATGCGGTTGATTCGCTTGCCCAGCACGGTGATCCATTGCTCAGGCCAGCCGTAGCGCAGCACGTTGCCGATGTCGAAATGCCATCCGACGATGGGATCGCCGATCTCATCCAGGAAGCGCACGGCCTCCAGCGGGCTGAGGATGAAGTTGTTCCAGACGTTCTCGATGCTGATCTTGACGCCGAGTTCCTTTGCCAGTGGCACCGCCTTCTTGATCTGCGTGATCGAGCGCTCCCAGGCGAGGTGGTAGGGCACCTCTTCATTGCAAACACCCGGCACGACGAGGATGGACTCAGCACCATAAGCCTTCGCATCGCGCAGCGTGGTCAGCACGCCTTGCAGGCCTTCCTCGCGCATCTTCTCATCGTTGTGGGTGAGGGTTTGTTTCCAGTGTGTGTGGCAGCAGACGCTGGCCGCTTTCAATCCGGAGGCTCCGAGCGCGTCGATGATCTCCTGCTGATTCGCGCCTCCAGAGGGCTCCACGCCTTCATAACCTGCCACTTTAGCGGCCGTGTATTTCTCGATCAGCGTCCCCTTGATGCCGAGCGTGCCACCCATGATGGCCTTGCGGAGCTGGCGCACCGGTTTGGGCTCCTGGCCGCAGGCTGGGATGGAAAGAGCGAAGGCACTGGCTTGAAGCGCGGAGGAGAGGAAGGAGCGGCGGTTGGTCATGGTGGAGCGAAGTGAACGCCCATCATGCCCCAACGTTTGCACGCGGCAATCACATCACTGCATCGACCTGTGTCGCTTGGGCGATCTCAGCAAATGCCGAGCGCCTTCGCCACCACGACATCCGCTGTCGGAAGCTGGAGAGCCTCCAGCGGTGGGCTGTAGATGGCGGGGGAGTCCAGACTGCACACGCGCTGCACGGGGGCATCGAGTTCATCGAAGATGCGCTCCTGGATCATGTAGGCGATCTGGGCACCGATGCCGCAGTAAGGCTTGTTTTCCTCGACGTAGATCGCGCGATGCGTCTTGGCGACGGAGTTCAAGATGGTCTCTTCATCCAGCGGGCGGATGCTGCGGAGGTCAACGACCTCGGCGCTGATGCCGTGCTCTTCTTCCAGGATGCGGGCGGCTTCCAGGCAGGTGATCACCGCTTTGCCGTGGGCGATGAGGGAGATGTCCGTGCCCTCGCGCTTCACGTCGGCGAGACCGAGCGGGATGAAGAGGTCGCCGCCGGGGATTTCGTCGTTCGAGGGCACATCCCATTCAGCTCCGTAGAGGACGGTGCTCTCCATGAACATGACGGGGTCATTGTCGCGGATGCTGGCCTTCATGAGGCCCTTGGCGTCGTAGGCGTTGCTGGGGCAGACGCACTTCATGCCGGGGAAGTTCGCCATGATGTTTTCCGGCGTGTGGGAATGGGTGGCGCCGACGCTGGTGCCGCCATTGGCCGGACCACGGATGACGATGGGCACATTGATCTTGCCGCCGCTCATGTAGCGCACCATCGCGCCATTATTCACGATCTGATCCCAGGCCACGGTATAGAAGCTCCAGAACATCAGCTCCATCACCGGACGCACGCCGAGCATGGAGGCACCGATGCCCATGCCGATGAAGCCTGCTTCGGAGATCGGGGTATCGACGAGGCGTTTGTCGCCCCACTTTTCCCACAGACCCTGGGTCACCTTGTAGGCACCGTTGTATTGAGCGACTTCCTCACCCATGACCACGACCATGGGGTCGCGGGCGATTTCTTCATCGAGGGCTTCACGGATGGCGTCGCGGTAGGAGATTCGGCGTGGCATTTTTGGGGAGGGAAAAAGGAGCGAGTTCTTCGGCGGAGGTGGCGGGGGAGTCAAGAGCGGAGGCGGTCACTTCACCTGCACCGGGTGCATGAGGTAGGCGATGAGGTCGCGGATCTGCTCCGGCTGAAAAGCAAGAAGCAGGCCTTCCGGCATCATCGACATGGGGGAGGTCTCGGTTTTCGTGATCTCAGCACGCTCAAGGGTCAGGGTTTCGGTCAAGGTACGGAGGGTCAGGGTTTTGTCCGTGGTTTCAGCGATGACGCCACTCAGACTGCGGCCATCTTTGAGGGTGAGCAGGCTCATGCGGAAGTCCGCACGCACCACGCCGCTGGGGTCGGCGATGTTTTCCAGGAGGTAGTCGATGTTCGCCCGCCCGCTGCCCGTGAGGTCGGGCCCGAGCTTCCCGCCCTGACCGTACATGACATGACAGGCACCGCAGACGGCGGTGAAAAGCATGCGCCCCTGGCTGAGGTTGGCTTTCGCCAAAGTGGGCGCATCGAGCTGTTTCTTGAGCTTCTCGATCAATTCCTTCTTATCAGCGGCGGACTCGCGCAGTTCGCCCCAGACTTCGGTGAGCTTCTTCGAGAGAGCTTCATCATTGTAGCCGCGAATCTGCCGGGCATGAAAGGCGGTCACCTCCGTGCGGGTGATCTGGCCCTTGCCCACACTCTCCAGCATCGCAGCGGCCCAAGTGGGGCGAGAGACGAGCGCGTCCAGCACGGCGGGGCGGTCGGCGGGGGCGAACTTGCGGTAATCCTTCGCCAGTCTTTGGCCGATGGCTGGGTCATCAAAGAGCGTCAGCCCGCGCACGGCGGTGACGTTCAGGCCACGCACGTCGAGCAGGCCTTCACAAACGGCGCGCAGGTCGGCGGGACGGGCCTCGATCAGCGTCTTCAAAGCCGCCTCGCGGGTGGGAGTCTCCGCCTGGGCATCCAGCACGATCTTCTTCACGTCATCGAGCGCGCGGCCATCGCCGAAGAGGATGGAGAGGTCGCGGATTGAGTTCGTAGTTCGGGCTTCAGCCCGTTCTTCGGCACTCCCAGCACGGGCTGAAGCCCGAACTACGAACGCCTCCCAAGCCTCCGGCTTCGGCACCTTGCGCAGACCTTTGAAGGCCTCCGACATCCCTTCCAGGATGTTCGCCGCCTGCTCAGGCTTCGCGCTTGTCAGCAGCGCATTCAGATGCTCCGGCTGCGTGGCGAGACTGCGCGCGATCCACTTCAGCGTCTTCGGCCAGGAGCAATGCTGGGCGATCTTCACCAGCGCTGCCGGGTCATGCTTCGCCAGCGGGCTGATGCCAAACCAGACCATGTGCGGCAGGAAGGGGTCGTCGGCATACTCCGCGTGCTTCAGAAGCTCGATGGCGAGTTCGGGGCGGCGACTCAACGGCAGCCGTTGGAGCGTGCTGGCGAGTGTGAGGTGGACGAAGCTGGATTTTTCGGTGCGGGCCAAGTCAATCAGTCGAGGAACCTCCGGGCTTGCCGCCCATTTGAATCCTAGATTCTGACATCTACCTTCAATGGTATCCATCGGCCAAAACTGCGTCATCTCACGGATTGCCAGCACACGCTGATGCTCATCGCCCTTGAAGTCAGGCTTTGGCAAAGGCTTCCGCCAAGCAAAGGGCTTCTCCAGCTTCTTCACCTCCCCATAGCTGATCCTGAAAATCCTCCCGCTCGTCCGATGTACGCCGGTGCTTTCGTGGCACTCTCCCGTGTCGCTCCAGTCCAAAATAAAACCGCTGCCGTCGGGGCCGGTGCTGATTTCGATGCCACGGAACCAAGGATCGTCGGTGAGGAAGACATCGGGCTCATGTTTGCCGACGTAGCCGCTGCCGTTGCGTTCGAGGCGCTCCACATTCGCACGGCGACCGTGCATGTTCAGGGTGAAAAGCTTGTTGCGATACTGCTCGGGCCATTGGTCACCCTGATAGATCATCATGCCGATGTGGGCGTGGCCGCCGCCGAGGCTGTTGGCCTTGCCATCGCGGGATTCCGTCCAGCTCCCGCTGCGGTCGTAGTGGTAGTGATCGGCGATGGTATCGAGCTTTTCATACACGAGCGGATTCAGCGTGCTGGAGTCCATGAGATGAGCACCGGGGATGAGGTGCCAGAGATGGCCGGTGACGGTGTTGATGAAGAACATCTCGCCGTTTTCATCCCAATCATGGCCCCAGGGATTCGTGGTGCCGTGCGTCAGCACCTCGACGATCTTCCGCTCGGGATGAAAGCGCCAGATGCCGCCCTTCATCGGGATGCGTTGCTCGTCCGGCGTGCCGGGCACACCGAGTCGTCCGGGGCAGGAGTGCCCGCATCGACCGTAGAGCCAGCCGTCCGGGCCCCAGCGCAGGCCGTTAGCGAAATTGTGGTAGTTGTCCTTCGCCACCGTGAAGCCATCCAGCACCACCTCGGGTTCGCCATCCGGGATGTCATCGCCATTGCGATCTGGGATGAAGAGCACCTGCGGCGGGCACATCAGCCACACGCCGCCGCGCCCGACCTCCACGCTGGTCAGCATCTGCACCTCTTCCGTGAAAACCTTCCGCGTCTCCGCCACGCCGTCCCAGTCCTTGTCCTCCAGGATGATGACCCGGTCCTTCAGCCCCAGATCGAAGCGCTTCTGCCGCTCTGCGTAAGTGTAGTTCTCCGCCACCCACATCCGCCCCTTGGCATCCCAGGCCATGGCGATGGGATTCTGCACGTCCGGCTCCGCTGCAAAGAGTGTCGCTTTGAAGCCCGGCGGCAGCTTCAGCATCTTCAGGGACTCCTGCGGCGTCGGCGGCTGCGCATCACCGGGATCGGAATTGTAGAGGGCAGGGAAGTCCGCCCCCATCAGCGCAGCAGACGCCAGAGCAAAGAAAACGGAGAAGGTCGGAAGAAAGCGGCAAGTCATGGTCGGCACCCGCCACCCTGAAACCTCCACCCCCCTCCGGCAAGCTGTAGGTAAGTCTGGATTCGATGAAACGAGAAATGCTGCCCACCTAAAAGCGCCCGTTTTGCTCTGAAGCTTTTGAGTTCTGCGACATTTAGTCGCCGGAGTTTCAAACAAGTTCCTTGATCCACTTCCCGCAGGTGTGCGGCTGGAAGGCCTGCATGGCGGTGAGCAATGCGGCGGGATCAGTCTCCATCAGCAGACTGGCGCGGTGCTCGGGCTTGAGGAAATCGGTGCCCGTCATGTGATCGAGAAAGGTGAGCAGGTGATCGAAGAAGCCCGCGACGTTCAGAAGACCGACGGGTTTGCCGTGAAAGCCAAGCTGGAGCCAGGTGAGTGTCTCGAAGAGTTCATCCAGCGTGCCAAAGCCACCGGGCAGGGCGATGAAGGCATCGCTGAGGTCCACCATCATTTGTTTCCGCTCATGCATGGAGCGCACGACGCGGAGCTCGGTGACCCCACCGTGGCCGAGTTCCTTGGCCAGCAGGGACTCGGGGATTACGCCGATGACCTCCCCACCAGCGGACATCGCCGCATCCGCGATGACGCCCATGAGGCCGACATTGCCGCCGCCATAGACGATGCCGATGCCCTGGCTGACGAGATGCCTCGCGAGGTCAGCGGCGGCGGTTTGAAAGACGGGGTCGAGTCCGCGACTGGACCCGCAATAGATGGCGATGCGCATGGCGGCTTCTCTTCAGCCGCTGGCGGGCGCGGTCAAGACTCAGTCCATGAGATCAAAGAGGCCAAAAGAGCCTGGCACATGGAAGTCGGGGCGCTCAGTCTGGGGATCGACCCACGGCATCCAAAGTCGGCGCAGGCTGCCATCGGCCTCGCGGGAAAAGTCGGCGCGATACACGCCGGCGAAGAACTGGCGGGCATCTTTTTGGATCACGCCCATTTCCTGCAAGGTGCTCCAGGGCAGGCTGCCGGAGACGGTGTAGTGCTCGCCCTGGATTTCGGCGGCGAGTTTCAAAGTCGGGCAGGTCCAGTCGAAGTCGATCTCTCGGTAGTGGCGGGCTTTATAAATGAGCGCTTCGGCTCGCGGGCTCATTTCAAAACCGTAGTAGGGCGTGAGGGAGAGATCCGTCGTGAAGAAGATCTCCACGCGGTCGGAATCCAGCACGCGCTCCTTCAGCGTGGCGGAGTCATCGAGCACGAGATCGTGGTCGATGCAGTCGAAGCGGAAGTGCAGCGCCTCGGCATCCCAGAGCGCGCGGAACTCCGTGGCCGCGGGAGTCAGGTCCGCATTCCAGGGCAAAGAGAAGTCCGTGAGACAGACGGCGCGGCTCCATTCGAGCGTGGGGCCGGAGGTGCGATGGATGGAGTAGCGCTTCATGGGGAGAGCAGTCTTGACGGAGAGGGCGGGAGTCTGTCAGCCTGAAAGCATGGCTCGCAAATCCTTTCCCCTGATCATCGCCCATCGCGGCGCGAGTGGCTATCTGCCCGAGCACACGCTGGAGGCGAAGGCCATGGCCCATGCCCAGGGCGCGCACTACATCGAGCAGGATCTCGTTTTGACAAAGGACGACGTGCCCGTGGTGCTGCATGACATCCATGTGGATAGCGTCACCGATGTGGCGGAGAAGTTTCCGAACCGGAAGCGCAGCGATGGCCGCTACTACGCGCTCGACTTCACGCTCGCAGAACTCAAGACACTGCGTGTCATGGAGCGCTTCGATCCCGCCACCGGGAAGCAGGTTTTCCCGAAACGCTTCCCGAAAGGGCAGGGGAGCTTCCAGGTCGCGACGCTGGAGGAGGAACTCCAGCTCATCCAGGGCCTGAACCGTAGCACAGGCCGCATCGCCGGCATCTACCCCGAAATCAAAGATCCCGCCTGGCATCGCGCGCAGAAGCACGACATCACCCGCATCGTGCTCGCCATCCTCCGCCGCTACGGCTACCGCAGCAAAGACGACCCCTGCTACATCCAGTGCTTCGAGCTCGATGAACTCAAGCGCCTGCGCGGCTCGCTGCGCTGGCGCGGGAACCTAGTCATGCTGCTCGACACCCTCCCCACCGGCCCCGGCAACACCGACTTTAACCACCTGCGCACACCCAATGGCCTCGCCGAACTCGCCAAGATCGCCGACGGTATCGGCCCCGATATCGAGAGCGTGATCGCCGCTGATCGAAAGCCCACCGCGCTGGTGAAAAACGCCCACGCCTGCGGCCTGAAGGTCCACCCTTACACCCTGCGCGTGGATGAGTTGCCGAAGTTCGCCAAGTCCCCGGAGGATCTCCTGAAGCTGCTTTTCAAAAAGGCCGGTGTCGATGGGCTCTTCAGCGACTTTCCCGATGTGGCGATGAGGTGGGGGAAGTAATCGCTTGGCGTGTCATCAGTGCGGCTTCCTGGCTTTCAGCCTGTGCATGCCAAGAATGTAGGCCAAAAGTAAAACTCCAAACATGAGAAACCAGGGAACAGGATCGATGGGCCGAATATAACCGAAAGAGGAGAGCGGATCGAACTCCACTCGGAATTCTGAAGGAACTACAATCAGCGATGCCTCTCCGTGATACGTCGCCAACTGCAAATGGCATTCCCTGCCATCCGAGCTCCAAGTGTCATTCGTGGTAGAAGCACGAGCATCAAAACCCGGAAGGGGCGACTTGAATGTAAGCACAGGTGGTTTTCCTGAGATCGAAACGTGAGACTCTGCCTGGAAGACTTCCAGTTTTAAAGTTTCAACCGCAAACTCGGATTCATCGGTGACACTGATGGTCCAGCGACCATCAGGAGATGTGGTGGAATGGCCTCCCATTGAGGCAGCCAATCAGCCGAGCTTCACTTTGTCACGCTCAAAGTGCCCCGCATGAGACCGGGCGTGGCAAAGAATCTTTCCAAGGACAGTCCAAACGCACAGCGCCAGCCGGACGAGAATATCCAACCTCAACTAGAACGTCCCTGCGCCCTTGCGCCATCGCTTCAGCCGCCCACACTCCGCGCCGTGCCAACCGTCACTCCTCATCTCGTCTCCGCCCTTTGTTCCGCGCTCTCGCCTGACCGTGTCCTCACGCAGGCGGAGGATATTTTGCCTTACAGTTTCGATGGCACTGCTGCTCTGAAGGTGAAGCCCGGCGCAGTGGTGTTTCCGCATTCGGGAGAAGAGGTGGCCGCATGTGTGAAGCTGGCGCGTGAAGCCAGAGTGCCTGTCGTGACGCGTGGTTCGGGCACCGGACTCAGCGGTGGCAGCGTGCCCATCGAGGGGGGCCTCGTGATCTGTGTGGTGCAGATGGACAAGATCCTCGAAGTCGATGAAAAGAACCTCACCCTGCGTGCCCAGTGTGGCGTGATCACGAAGGAGATCGACGATGCGGCGAACAAGGTGGGCCTGTTTTATCCGCCTGATCCCGGCAGCATGAAGATCAGCACCATCGGCGGCAATGTGGCGGAGAACAGCGGCGGTCTGCGCGGCCTGAAGTATGGTGTCACACGCGACTACGTCATGGGCATCGAGGTTGTCTTGCCCGATGGCACCCTCACGCGTCTCGGCAACAAATGCGTGAAGGATGTGGCTGGCTATTCGATGAAGGATCTTTTCATCGGTAGTGAAGGCACACTCGGCATCATCACCGAGGTCATGCTGAAGCTCGTGCCTAAGCCGAAGGCACGGAAGACCATGCTGGCGCTCTATGATTCCATGGAAGCAGCGGCGGAAACCATCAGCGCCATCATCGCGGCGAAGATCATCCCCTGCACGCTGGAGTTCCTCGATCGCATGACGGTCGGCTGCGTGGAGGATTACGCGAAGATCGGCCTGCCGACTGAAGTCGAGGCCGTGGTGCTCATGGAGACCGATGGGCATCCCATCGTCGTCGAAGAAGAAGCCGCACAGATGATGGCTCTTGCTCGTGCACATGGAGCCCGTGAGGTCCGCGCCGCCGCCGATGATGCCGAAGCTGGCAGGCTGGCCACCGCCCGCCGCAGTGCCTTCTCCGCGCTTGCCCGCAAGCGGCCAACGACCATCCTGGAGGACGTCACCGTGCCGCGCACGGAGCTGGCGCACATGGTCAAATTCATCCGCGAGGTGGCGGAGCGGCATCGTCTGATGGTCGGCACCTTCGGGCACCTGGGTGATGGCAATCTGCACCCCACTTTCCTCACGAACGAACGCGACACCGAGGAGATGCACCGCGTGGAGATCGCGCTGGAGGAGATCGTGGATGAAACCATCCGCCTCGGTGGCACGGTCACGGGTGAGCATGGCGTGGGCTTGGCGAAGAAAGCCTTTGTGAAGCGCCAACTCGGCGAGGCCAGCTACGAACTCATGCGCACCATCAAGCGCGCACTCGACCCCGAGTGCCTGATGAACCCAGGGAAGATTTTCGATCTGTGAGTCAACCTATCTCGATCACTGCCGCTGAAGTCGTCTGCGCCCTCGGTGACTCAATGCCCGAGTGTCTGGAGACTTGGCTTGCGGGCAGATCAGGCCTGGCGGAACACGAAGGTCTGCTTTGTGGACGCATCGCAGATCGCAACGTGCTGAAAGGCCGACGCTATGGGGCGGCCTCGAACCTCGCCGTGCATGTCGCGCGCCATGCCGTGCAGCGTGCAGGCTGGAGTGCCGATGACACCAAGACAGCCTGGCTCTTCGCCGCCAGCAGCCGTGGCAATGCGGGCGAGTTACTCGGGCAACATGCGTGGCGTCGTCCTTCCCCGCGCTTCAGTGCCAGCAACACAATCCACAGCGAGATCGCCGCTGCGGTGAGTATCGAACTCGGCATTCGAGGTCCGTGGCAGATGCTTTCCAGCGGTTGCTCGTCAGGCCTCGATGCTCTCGGCATGGCTTGGATGGCCCTGCGTGCGGGTTTGACGAAACGAGCCCTCGTCGTCGCCGTGGATCTGCCGCTCGTGCCCGAGCTGGTCCGGGCGTTTCGTGACACGCATTTGCTTTCCACGAATGGCGTGAATGATCCGCTCTCGCCGCTGACCACGGGATTGCATCTCGGTGAGGCAGGCGTGGCGGTGACTCTCGAAATCTCCGACAAGGGTCTCGCGGAAGTGACGCGCTATGCGGCCAACAGTGACGCGCATGACTCACTCATGATCCCGGAGGATGGGGCACCGCTCGGGGAGTTGTTGAGCGAGTTTCAGCGCCCGGCTTTGCTTTGCCCTCATGCCACGGGAACTCTGAATCATGCCCTGGCGGAGAGTCGGGGGATGCGCACAGCCTTTGGCGACATGCCGCCGCTGCTCCTGCTGAAGCCTTTCACCGGCCACACACTCGGAGCCTGCGGCCTTCTGGATGTCGCGCTCATCGCGGCTGCGCTGCCGGAGGTTCCCGGCAACCTGCCCGGCATCACGGGGGTGCCTGACGTCCTTCCGAAACTTCATTCTGGCGACACTCTCCTGAAAATCGCCTCCGGGATGGGCGGGCACAATGCGGTGGTGGAACTGCGCGTGGGGTGAGTCTTTAAAATATGGCTGACAAAGCCAGTCGGGGTCCTCATGCTGCGTTCACTTCACCTCATGACTAACCGACTCATCCCCCTCTTTGCTTTTGTCTTCAGCATCTTCGCCCATGCCCAGGAGACGCCTTTGCCTGCGAAGGAAAAGTTCCACCTCTTCCTGCTCGTGGGTCAGTCGAACATGGCTGGCCGAGGTGTGGTGGAAGAGCAGGACAAGACGCCGCATCCGCGAGTGCTCATGCTGAGCAAGGAAGGCAAGTGGGTGCCTGCGGTAGATCCCATGCACTTCGACAAACCCGCCGCCGGGGTCGGCCTCGGCAAGACCTTTGGGCAGATCATCGCCGAGGCGAACCCAGGCGTGACCATTGGGCTCATCCCCTGCGCGGTCGGTGGCTCGCCTATCGACACTTGGAAGCCGGGTGTCTTTTATCCTGCTACAAAGTGCCATCCCTGGGATGACATGACCAAGCGTGCGGCTCTTGCTCTGTCCGCAGGCACACTCAAGGGCATCCTCTGGCATCAGGGTGAGAGTGATTCCAAGCCCGAATTGGCTCAAGCTTACGAGCCCAAGCTTCATGATCTCATCGCACGTCTCCGCCAGGAACTGAAGGCGCCGAGGGTACCATTCATCGCCGGGCAGATGGGCAAGTTTAAGGAAGTGCCCTGGACGCCGGAGATACTCCTCGTCGATGCCGCTCATCAGAGCCTGGTGAAGAAAGTGCCGCACACAGCCTTTGTCAGCGCCGAGGGGCTGAAGCACAAAGGGGACAAGATCCACTTCGACTCCGCCTCCTTTCGAGAACTCGGCAAGCGCTATGCGGAAGCGTATCAGAAGAATATAAAATGAAGTCGCTCGAGTGAGAGCTTTATTGAATATAAGTCCCTTCAAATTTATTGAGTGAACATAATGTAATTACCACACCGAGTGAGGTGAGTGATTTGAAGTTTTTGACATCACGCTCTGGCGTCTGACACGGAGTTTGCTACAAACACAGTCGCTATGAATCCTGCACGCCTTTTCCTTGCCGCCTTTTCCTTGGTCAGTCTAAGCGCCTGTCAGTTGCCGTCGAACTTTCTGCCGACGGCGTTCGTCCGTCAGGAAGTGATTCGCAAACCGCTCGTCGTGCAGCCCGTGGATTCCTCGAATAGTCCGCTTTATGTCTGGCACGGCGCAGGCCAGCCCGGCCCAGTTCGTGTAACGATCGATCTCAGCCAGCAGAAGGCCTACATCTTCCGCAACAGTCAGAACGTCGGCTGGTCCTATGTGGCGACGGGACGCAGTGGTTTCCCCACGCCCACCGGCACCTTCCGCATCTCGGAGAAGGTCGTGAACAAGCGCTCAAACCGCTACGGAACCATCGTCGATGCCAATGGCAACACCGTCCGCAGCAACGCTACGGCGGGCATGCATCGTGTGCCTTCAGGCGGCAGTTTTGTCGGCGCAAAAATGCCCTACTGGATGCGTCTCACCAGCAACGGCGTCGGCATGCACGCGGGGTATATCCCCAATCCTGGCTCACCTGCCTCCCACGGCTGTGTGCGCATGCCCTACGACATGGTGACTAAGCTGTATTCCATCGCGCCAGTCGGCACGCCGGTGACCATCGTCCCCTGATCCAAGTTCAGCGCATTGAACTTTCTCACCGACTGGCTGCCGCAGTACACGCTTTTCACGGCGGACACGCAGGTTTTCCTCCTGGCCTCCATCGCGGCGGTCTGCATCGGCCTTTCCAAAGCCGGACTCTCTGGCACCGCGACGCTGAATGTGGTGCTCATGGCCCAGGCTTTTGGAGCCAAGGCCAGCGTCGGCCTCGTGCTGCCTCTGTTGATCGTGGCCGACTTCATGGGCTTCTACCTCAACCGCCACGGCGGTTCCTGGAGGCGCATCATTCCCATGGTTCCACCCGCCATCGTGGGCGTGATCATCGGTTGGTTTCTGCTCGGCCATATCGACAACACCCTCGCGCGCCCCATCATCGGCTGGTTGATCATCGGGCTGCTCGCCTTTCACCTGCTGCTGAATGCTCGGCGGCAGGACTTCATCCTCCTGACCCAGCACAAAGCCTTCTCCTGGAGCATGGGCCTCTGCGCAGGCATCGTCACCATGCTCGCCAATGCCGCGGGGCCGGTGATGACCGTCTATCTGCTCTCCCAGCATTTGGAGAAGAAGGAGCACCTCGGTGTCTTCAGCCGCTTCTTCCTCTTCATCAATCTTTTCAAAGTGCCGTTCTCCGCTGATCTCGGGATCATCAATCCACGATCACTCGCCACGAATCTCGCCCTGCTGCCCTTTGTCATCATCGGCATCCTGCTTGGCTGGCAGATCCTCAAGCGCATCCCGCAAAAGCCCTTTGAGTGGACGCTTTTCACCCTCACCCTGATCGCAGCCTTCTGGCTCGTGCGTGGGTGAGGTGATTAGTCGGAGTGCCGGGCTTACGAGTTGTCCGACTTCGTCTTCATCGGCTTGATCACACCCGCTTTGCCTTCCGGCCATTCAGCCCCCTGCTTGATCCAGTCATAGATGAGGTTGATCTCCGTGTCCGTGACCCGATGGCCAGCGGCTGGCATTGCCTTCAGATTCTTCGCAGGAAGTTTCAGCACGATGTAGAGCATGCTGCTGTCCGGCTTGCCAGGCAGGATAATGGGGCCATTCACACGCTTCTTGAAGGCCATCGCACGATTCTCCAAGCTGAGTTCACCGAGCAGGGTGCCCGTGTTGTGGCAGTTGATGCAGCGACTGGTGAGCAGCGGCTTCACTTGCTTGGCAAAGTCCACCTTGGGTGCATCCGCAGCCCTGGCCGCAGTGAAGGAGACAAGACTCAGACCGAAGAGAAGGGACAGGTAGGTTTTCATGGTGGTGGGTATGCTTACAACGTGAGTCTCTGCATTTCGCTTCCACAATACCCCGCTTTGCTTGTCATTGGCTACACGGATCTTGAGATGATCTCGTCGTGACATTGCCGCGTGTTTTGCTCATGCTGAGTCGTTCTTTCCTCGCCATGAACCGCCGCACTCTTCTCACCGCCCTGCCCGCCGTCCTCTCCGCAGCCCCTTCCTTTGCCGCTGATAAAAAATGGCGCGTCGGTGTCATCGGTCATACAGGGCGCGGCAATTTCGGGCATGGACTCGACACCATGTGGCTGCGCATCCCGGAGTCGGAGATCGTGGCTATCGCCGATGCTGATGCCAAAGGACTCGCGGATGCAAAGAAGAAGCTCTCGGTCACCACGGGCTTTGCCGACTACCGTCAGATGCTCGCGGAGACGAAGCCAGATATCGTCGCCGTAGGGCCTCGGCATGTGGATCAGCACCGCGACATGATCGTCGCCGCCGCGCAGTCCGGAGCGCGTGCTGTTTATGTGGAGAAGCCTTTCTGCCGAAACCTGGAGGAGGCGGATGATATCCTCGCTGCCTGTGAGAAAGCGGGCACGAAGCTCGCCATCGCACATCGCAATCGTCAGCATCCCGTCCTGCCAGTGATCGCCAAACTGATCGAGGAAGGACTGATCGGACGTGTGCTGGAGATGCGTGGTCGAGGCAAAGAAGACACGCGTGGTGGATCCCTCGATCTCTGGGTGCTCGGCTCGCATATCATCAATGTCGTGAGCTACTTCGGTGGTGAGCCCATCTCATGCAGTGCCGAGGTGAAGCAGGACGGACACCTCATCACGAAGGCGGATGTGAAGGAGGGCGATGAAGGCATCGGCCTGCTCGTCGGCAATGAAGTCCATGCTCGCTATGAATTGGCGAAAGGTCTCACGCTCTACTTCGACTCCATAAAGGAAGCTGGAGTGAAGGAGGCGGGTTTCGGCCTTCAGATCATCGGCACGAAGGGCATCATCGACTTCCGCATTGATGCTGAACCCCTCGCCCATCTGCTGCCGGGCAGCCCTTTCCAGCCCAAGTCGGGGCCACGCACCTGGGTGCCCATCACCACGGGCGGAGTCGGAGTGGTCGAGCCCATCAAGGATCTCGGCAGGATGGTCTCCAGCCATGAAGTCGCCGGGCGTGACCTCATTGCCTGCATCGAGCAAAACCGCACACCGCTTTGTGATGGCGTGCAGGGCAAACAAACGATCGAGGCCATCAGCGCCGTCTTCGAGTCACATCGACTTGGCGGTCAGCGGGTGAACTTCCCGCTTCAGACGCGCGTGAATCCGCTCACTCTGCTATGACCCTGCCACCCGCCCTTATCATCGAGAACGGCACACTCATTTTGCCGGATCGACTCATCGAGAATGCCAGCCTGGTGTGCGAAGGCGGTCGAATCTCCGCACTTGGCAGACGCGTGAAGCGCCCTCTGGACGCGCAGATCATCGACGCGCGCGGTGGCTACATCAGCCCAGGATTCATCGACATTCATGTCCATGGCGGCGCGGGTGCGGACTTCATGGATGGCAGTGCCGAGGCGGTGCGCACAGCCTTGAAAGCCCACGCCCGACATGGTACCACGAGCATCTTTCCCACCACGACCACAGGCAGTCCCGAGCAGATCACCGCGATGCTCACCACCTGCCGCGAAGTGCTTGATTCATGGGAGCCAAGGCAAGGCGCACGCATCGCCGGTGTGCATGTTTATGGCCCCTACTTCGCTGAAGACAAAGTCGGCTGTCATTCCCAGTCAGGCCGCCGCGAGCCGAGTGCGGCGGAGTATGCCGCCTGGTTCCTCGATGACCTCGTGCGCATCGCCACGTGTGCTGCGGAGTTGCCAGGAGCACTCGATTTCTACCGTGCGGCAAAGCGGAAGCGCTGCCTCATCACCTGCGGTCACTCAAATGCCAACTGGGCAGAGATGGCGCAGGCCTTCCGCGCCGGGATGCGGCATGTCGATCACTTCTGGTGCGCGATGAGCAGCGTCGTTTCATTGCGCAATCGCTTTGGCACGCCCATGCAGGCCAGCATGGAGCAGTTCGTGCTCGCCACAGCAGACATGAGCACGGAAGTCATCGCTGACGGGCATCATCTCGCACCCGAACTTCTCGACTTCGCCTTTCGTATGAAAGGCGCGGCACGTCTCTGCCTCGTCACCGACAGCAATCGAGCGCTCGACATGCCGCCCGGACGCTACCGTTTTGGCTCCGCCAAAGATGGCTCATGGTTTGAGAGCGACGGACTCGTCGGCCGCGCCGGAGGCAGCCTTGCTAGCGCCATCGTTGGCATGGATCACATGCTGCGTCACATGTTCCGCAGCACCTCCGCCAACTTGCCAGATGCCGTCCGCATGGCCAGCCTCACTCCAGCGGAGCGCACGGGCATTGCCACCGAGACCGGCAGTCTGGAGAAGGGTAAACGCGCAGACGTGCTTGTGCTCAGTAAACGCCTCGAAGTGAAGCGCACCCTCATCGGCGGTGTCGAAGTGGGGTGCTGATTACTCGCGCGGCTTTTTGTCCACCCGCAGCGAGTCCTTGAGGCTGATGAAATCCGACAGCAGGAAGATCACGGTGAAGAAGGCCAGGATGACTTCCATCATCGTCACGATCTTTGCCGGGATCGTCTGCGGGGTCACATCTCCGAAGCCGAAGAATGAGAAGTTCAGCACGCTGAAGAAGAAGCACTCGAACAGAATCTCCGCCTGGCTCCAGGTTTCCTGAAACGCACTGAAGCTACCTTTGTCCGCCGTCTCCAGGCACCAGAAATCCAGTGCAAAAGAGAGTGTGATCTGTGCCATGTTCACACCCATCAGACCGAGGAAACGATGGTAGGGAATGTTGTGAGAGGTGGCGAGCAGGATGTGCTGGAGATTCTCGACAAAGAAGAAAGCTGTCTTCGTCAGCGCCCACCCCATGACCAGCAGGCAGATGGAACGTCCAGACATCCACTGCTGCTGAACGGCCAGTTCGATGACTGCCGCAACGGCGATGATGACGATGACCTCCGCCGTCTGACGGAACATTTGGGTCGGGAATGAAGGCTCAGAATTCATGTATAGCCAGATAACCGGCCACGCCCCTGTATGGCAAGCCGGAACAACGGCGCGCCCTCAGCCGAGCTGCTTCCACTGGATCTTGCCCACCTGATCTCCAAAGCGGTCGATCTGCACCTCGGCCAGCCAGGCATCAAAGCCCAGCGTGATGGCACGCGAGCAGACGCTGTCGTGCTCCGTCTGGCTGAGCGCAGGTGATGGGTTGGATGCCAGATGTGAGATCACATGCACGAGCATTTCATTGTCGGCACTGCGGGCTTCGAGATCCTTGGTGCCATGACGCTGCGTCTGGTGATGGCAGCGGTAGCCATTGTCTGTGAGCCATTTCTCCACATGGCGCTCTCCATATTCGGCGATGTCGGTCGGTGTCAGCATATTGATGGTGGGGTTGAAAGTTCACTAAACTTTTG
>NZ_JBILYB010000238.1:0-5547 GCF_044378005.1 Prosthecobacter sp. | reverse complement strand
CCCCAAGCTTTGTATTGCAAAGTTAAGCCAAGAACAGCGAACCAAGAACCCTGAACAAACCAATGAACCTCCACCTAGCCCAACACCACGGCATGTGCTTCGGCGTGCGCGATGCCCTCCGCGCCACGCATGACGCCGCCATGCGCGAATCCGTCACCATCCTCGGACAGCTCGTCCACAATCCCGTCGTCGATGCACATTTGAAGACACTCGGCGTCCGCAGCGGCCAGCTCGAAGCGCATGACTCTGCCGCCACCCAGCGCGTCGTCATCACTGCCCACGGTGCGGCGAATGTGCAGCGGCAGGCTTGGCAAAAAGCGGGCCACACCGTCACGGACACGACTTGCCCACTCGTGCGGAAGGCGCACCAGGCACTCGCCATCCTCGTGCAGGAAGGTTACCACCCCATCGTCATCGGCCAGCGGCAACATGTCGAGGTACGTGGCTTGATCGGCGATTTCCCGGAAGCCAGTGTCGTGCTCGATGAGGTCGATGTGCTCCAGATTCCCGCATCGACAAGGCAGGGCGTGATCTCCCAGACCACGCAGCCGCTGGATCGAGTGCTGGAACTCGTCGCCGCCATCAAGCGCCAGCATCCGCGAGCCGAGGTGCGCTTTGTCGATACCGTCTGCCACCCGACGAAGCAGCGCCAAACCGCCCTGGAGGAGATTTGCCAGCGCTGCCCGGTCGTGATCGTCATCGGCGGCCGCAACAGTAACAACACCCGCCAGCTCACCGAAAAAGCCACCCGCCTCGGAGCCCGCGCCCACCAGATCGAGACTCCCGATGACCTCCGCGAAGAATGGTTCGCTGGAGTCGGCGATGTCGGCATCACCGCCGGCACCTCCACCCTCGATGAAACCGTCACCGCCGTGATGGACCGACTCCGCCAAATGAAAACCGAGAACTGAAAACCGAGAACCAAATAACAAAACCATGAACACCCAAGCCTGGATCACCCACTTTGAGCGCAACACACGTCTCAACGACACCCTCGAACTCCCCACCGAGACCTGCACTTTGCCCGACGCCACACGCGTGCCACTCGCCGCCTCCATCGCCACCTTCCAGCTCGGCGAATCCGGCACCGGCTCCCGCCTCCGACGCTATGCCCGCGAGGTCGCGCCGCTGGAGAACTTCCGTGGCTATCAGCGTGCCATCGACCTCTTCGTCGCCGAGGAACAGAGCCACTCCCGACTGCTCGCCCGCACCGTGGAGCACCTCGGCGGAAAGCTGCTCACCAAGCAATGGACAAACTCCGTCTTCCGTCGCCTGCGCTTCCTCGTGAATCTCGAGTTCGCCATCCAGGTGCTGCTCACGGCCGAACTCATCGCCGAGGTCTATTTCGGCACGCTTTACCTCCGCTGCTCCGACCCCGTGGTGAACAAAGTCTCCCACAAACTCCTGCGCGATGAAATGAAGCACCTCGCCTTCCAGCGCGACTTCCTCAGCGAGCGAATCTCCACCTTCAATGATCTCGGCCGCTGGCTCTGGCGTGCCCAGTTCCAGGCCATTCATGCCATCACCGCCACCGTCGTCGCCTGGGACCATCGCCACACCCTTCGCGCCCTCGGCGTGAATCCCGCCGACTTCCGCCAGCGCTGCCTACAAGCCTGGACACGTTATCAAGAGCGGTTGGAGTCGGAGGTCGTGAAGCTGGATCAGTCAACAATCCGTCTTCCTCACGAAAGCCAGCCATCTGGGCAAACTCAGCCCGACTTTGCCTCTGCAACCGCACATCATGCACCTTGATACGATGCATGACTTTCGATGGAACCACGAAGTGAGTCTCCAGGAGCCAGGGGGCACCGCCCCTTGGTCCAGGAAGTCGAAGATCAACCCGTTGGGGCTGCCCAAAGCACACCACGGTTGCCGAGCTACCGGAGGATTCGTCGGCTTGGCTTGAGCTGCATGACGATGCCCGCCTGCTGCGGGACATCGCGGTGGCGGAGGATGAGGTGCGGAACGGGCGTGAACCTCCTTTGTCGGAAGTGCGGGAACTCTTGGAACAAAAATGGACTCAACGCCGCTTCAAGTCCGCCTGACAGATTCGGCGCTGAACGATCTCCATGAGATCGACGACGACTGGTTTCAGCAAGGAGAGCCACTCCGCCATATCGACCAGCCCTTCAAGCCTCGCTTCTCTCCTTGGCGGTGAGCTTGATGCCTTTGTCCTGTCGGTCCAGCAACTCCTGCAAACGACGCTGCACGCCAGCAGTCAGCTTGAGCTGACGAATGTCACCTGTGGCAGGCATTTGGACGGTGATGGTCTTTGGTATGGCCTTAGTTTGCGACTTGATGCCCGAAAGCCCAGGCCTCACCGCCTCACCACCACCGGCAGAGCCTTCTCGAGCGCGGAGACGATGCGGTTGTGGGTGGCATCGACTTCGGCGGTTTCGAGGGTTTTGTCGGGGGCGCGGTAGGTGAGGGTCCAGGCGAGGGATTTGCGGTCGGCGGCGAGTTTGGTGCCGGTGGGGTCGGTGAAGACGTCGAAGAGGGCGGTGCTGATGAGCAGGGGCTCCTTCACGCTGGTGAAGAAGGCGGCGACTTTGGCGTTCGGCACGTCGGCGGGGAGCTCGAAGGCGACGTCACGAGTCATGCCGGGGAAGCGGGGGAGGTCGGTGAACTTGGCGGGGCCGGTGCTGCCTTGGCGCAGGGCGCTGAGGAGGAGCTCGCAGACATAGACGGGGTCGCGGGCATCGAGCTGACGGGCGCGGGCGGGGTGGAGTTGGGCGATCCAGCCGAGAACGCGGTTGCCGGCCTTCAGCTCGCTGTGGAGGAGGAAGGTGCCGTTGTCTTTGAGCGCCTTCGTTTCCAAAGCGGTGACGCCGGGGAGGCTTTCGATGACGCCGCGCAGGTCGAAGATGTCGGCGGCTTTGGCCACGCGGGCGTGCCAGGAGCTGGGGGCGACGGGGCCGCTGAGGAGGATGGTGAGGCGCTCTTCTTCGCGGACCATGCCGTTGGGCATTTTCAGGAAGACGCGGCCAATTTCGAAGAGGCGGAGGCGGTCGGCACCCTGGCGGATGTTCAGCGCGGCGCTGGCGAGCAGGCCGGGGACGATGCTGGGGCGCAGCGTGGTGTGGTCTTCGCTGAGCGGGTTCTTCAGCGCAGCGAGACCGCCGGTGGGGTTGCCGAGGGCATCGTTGGTTTGCGGCGTGGAGATGAGGCGGAGGGTCTGGGCTTCGTTGAAGCCGCGATTTGCCAAAGCCTGCCGGAGCTGCATGGCGTGGTCGTATTGGCGGTCGGTAGCGTCACCTTGGGCGAAGGTGGCGGTGAACTTCGCGGGCACGCGGTCGAGGCCGATGACGCGTGCGACTTCTTCGACGAGATCGACGCTGCGGAGGAGGTCGAGACGATAGCTGGGGATGGTCCAGGAGGTGCCGTTTTGGGTCAAACCGAGCTTGGTGAGGATGGCGTGGGCTTCTTCGATCTTGAAGCCGTCGATGCCGAGCAGGTTCAAAGCGCGTTTTTCATCGAAAACGATGTCGCTGACGAGCTGCGGGGCTGCACCGGCGACTTTGAGTTCGGGTTCGGCGGTGCCGCCTGCGATTTCCAAAATGAGTTTGGTGGCGAGATCGCTACCGCCGTGGACCTGATGCGGGTCGATGCCGCGCTCGAAGCGGTAGCTGGAGTCGGAATGCAACGTGAGTCGGCGGGCGGTGCGGCGGATGTTGCTCGGGGTGAAGTAGGCGCTCTCCAAAAGGATGTTCGTGGTGCCTTCGACGACGCTGGTTTCCTCACCGCCCATGACGCCAGCGATGGCGACGGGGCGTGCATTGTCGGCGATGACGAGGTCTTCGGTGAGCAGGGCGTATTCCTGGCCGTCGAGGGCGAGGATTTTTTCGCCTTCCTTGGCGCGGCGGACGGCGATGCCGCCCTGGAGTTTATCGAGGTCGAAGGCGTGCAGGCTCTGGCCCATCTCCATCATCACATAGTTGGTGATATCGACGATGTTGTTGATGGGGCGGAGGCCGATGCTTTCGAGGCGGGCTTTGAGCCAAGCGGGGCTGGGGCCTACTTTCACGCCTTTGATGACGCGGGCGGTGTAGTAGGGGCAGCCGTCGGTGGCCTCTAGTTTAATGTTTGGAGATGCAGGCAGGGCCTTTGAGGTCGCTTTCGTGTGATCGCGCTCGCCTTTGAGTGGGATGCCGGTGAGGGCGGAGAGTTCGCGGGCGAGGCCGAGGTGGCTGAGGAGGTCGGAGCGATTCGGGGTGATCTCCAGGTCGAAGAGAGTGTCGCTCTCGACGATCTGGTTGATGGGTTTGCCGACGGGCAGTGAGCTGTCGAGAATCCACAAGCCGCCGGTGTCTTCGCCGATGCCGAGTTCCTTGCCGCTGCACATCATGCCGAGGCTATCGACGCCGCGGAGCTTGCCTTCTTTGATCTCGAAGCCGCCGGGCAAAGCCGCGCCGGGGAGAGCGAGTGGGACTTTGTCGCCCGCTTTGAAGTTCTTCGCACCGCAAACGATCTGGCGCGGGCTGCCGCTGCCGTCATCGACCTGGCAGACGCTAAGTTTGTCAGCATTCGGGTGCTGCTCGAAGGACTGGATCTGAGCGACGATGACCTTGTCAGACGCGACGCCCTTTTGCTCAATGCCTTCCACCTCGATACCCGCGAAGGTCAGGAGGTCGGAGAGCTGAGGCGTGGTGTAAGAGCTGAGGTCGAGATGGGTGGAGAGCCAGTTAAGGGAGACTTGCATGACGGAAAGAAGTTTAGGCAGTAGAATGGGGGCAGTAGAATAAGGGACATTCTATTGCCCCCATTCTACTGCCTGAAATCAGGCGGCGAACTGGTTGAGGAAGCGGACATCATTCTCGATGAGATGACGAATATCCGAGATGCCGTGGAGGATCATGGCGAGGCGGTCGAGACCCATCCCAAAAGCAAATCCTGTGACTTGCTCGGGATCAAACAAAGCATCACCACGTGTTTTTGACACAGCTGCGAAAACGGCAGGATCGACCATGCCGCAGCCGGCGATTTCGATCCAGCGGGCTTCTTTGCCTTTGGCTTCGAGCTTCACGTCGATCTCGAAGCTGGGCTCGGTGAAGGGGAAGAAGTGAGGGCGGAAGCGGACGGCGGTGCCGGGGCCGAAGACTTCGCGGAAGAAGAACTCCAGCGTGCCTTTGAGGTCGGCGAGGGAGACATTTTTGTCCACGTAGAGGGCCTCGATCTGATTGAAAACGCTGAGGTGGGTGGCGTCGATCTCATCGCGACGATAGGCCGCACCGGGGGCGATGATGCGGACGGGCAAAGCTTTCACCGTCTCCATCGTGCGGATCTGCACGCTGGAGGTGTGAGTGCGGAGGAGCTTGCCATCGGGCATGTAGAAGGTGTCGCTCTCATTGCGGGCGGGGTGGTCGGCGGGCGTGTTCAGCGCATCGAAGCAATGCCACTCGGTTTCGACTTCGGGGCCATCCGCGAGCGTGAAGCCCATGCGGCGGAGGGTGCGCACGGCGAGATCGCGTATCTGGGTGAGCGGATGAAGTGTGCCGACACCTGCGCCAGGGCGGCCGGGGAGGCTGAGGTCGATGCCTGCGACGGCGG
>NZ_JBILYB010000237.1:0-5549 GCF_044378005.1 Prosthecobacter sp. | reverse complement strand
ATGAGACGGAAAACGGGGCCGGGCACCGCTGAGTTCGACACCGGATTTCCCACCATCATCAGGCGCGCATGGTCAGGGAATGCTCGGCGGGTTTATAACCCGGAGTTGGTTTGCTCGAGTTGGATACATGGCGTCGCTTAACATTGAGTGTCTGCTTTTTTGCTTTCTTAAAGGAATCATTTTTTGATATGGGTGGGTAAATGCTTGTGCTTGAGCAAGCTAACGATACCCTGACTCCATGAATTTTCGTTGCCCCTTCTGCCAATTAATGATGACTGCGCCGACTGGATTCCAGGGAGGGCAGGTGCAGTGTGCTGGCTGCCAGCAAGTGTTTATGGTAGGCAGCATGATGCCCACCATGCCTGTCGTGCAGCCTGAGCCTGCTTATGCACCGCAGACTCAGCCCGCGCGACCCGCCACACCAGCGGCACGATCTCCAGGCCAGCCACAAGTGCCTCGTGGCCCGCAGGCAGCAGGCGCGAGACAGCCTCAAAAGCCGGGCACTTCCGGTCCGCCGAAAGCCAAAGCCCATGGAAAAGCCGCGGAATCTGAGGGGGCGGGAGGCATGGTGATGGGGCTGATGTTTGCCGGCATACTGCTCGTCGGTGTGGGAGTCATCTATGGGGGGCTGCAATGGGTGAGCCATATGCAAGCCAAGGCAAAGGAGGACCAGTTCGGGCTGCCCAAAGAGTATCGCCAGCAGGAGCAGGCACGGCAGGAATCTTTCCGTGATTATCAGAGGGCGGAAAAGATTGAGGAGGAGAAGTCGAAGCAGGCATTCATCACCTTCATCACGGCCTATGTGTGTGGTGGGAATCAAACGGTGGGGAGCGAAGTTGCCGCTGAACTCAATGCTGTTGGGGAGGAACTCAATGTCTTGCGGACAGACGCAGATGCCGGAAATGATCCCTCTGACCCGCGTGCCTATTGGAAAGAGCATTTCACCCGCCGCGTGGCGGGCAATCAGATCATCGCCGCCTGGCTGGGTGGCAAGTCGCCTGCGATGCTGACGGACATGATCTGGGGAAGGCCTGCGGGAGAGGCCCAAGGCGGATCTGCACCAGATTTCCTGATCGCCGGGTCTTATTCCTCGAACGGCACCGGCTTTTTCATTTCTTCTGACGGGTGGGTGCTCACCAATGATCATGTAGTGAGGTATGTGGACACGGTGGACATCCGGTGTGTGGACGGGGTCATTCGCCAGGCTAGAGTGGTCAAAAAAGATGCTGGGAGTGATCTCGCTCTGCTCAAATGTGATTGGACTCCTAGTTCATGGCTGACTCTAAGCACGGACAAGATCGACATGGGAGCGGAGGTCTTCACGATTGGGTTTCCGAACATGACGATCCAGGGCATTGCCCCCAAATTTACTGATGGCCGCATCAGCAGTCTCAGCGGCTTTCGGGATGATCCCAAAGGCTTCCAAATATCCGTGCCGGTGCAGCCTGGGAATTCAGGTGGACCGCTGATCCACTTCGCTTCCGGCACGGTGGCGGGAGTGATCAATGCGCGATTGTCGGGGGAGGATGCCGACAACGTGTCCTATGCAATTAAGGGTGAAGTGGTGCGCGCCTTTCTGGCCGCCAGTTCCGAAGTGAAGCTTCCAGTCTCTTCAGGCTCTGCGGGTGCTGACGATGCGGAGACCCAAATCCAGAAGACGCGGGATGCCGTGGTGCTGATTCTGGTCAAGTGAGACGAGTAGAACGAGTTGGTAACTCCTACACTGTGCGGCGGGTTTGTAACCCGCGCCGTCATCTCTCCCGAGCTGTAAACTCGGGGAACCAGTTTAACGACTTTCAAAGTCGTTCTACGGGGACAGCGGCAGGGCTTTGGGCACGTTCGGCGGCGGGGTTTTCACCGGCGCGGGCCTGGGCTCTTCCTGGGGCCTGAAGGACTCGAAGACGAGCGCGCCTTTGAGGGCATCGACCGCACGTTCGAGTTGCTTGTCGCCGAGGTTGGCGATCTCGATGGCGGCGGCTTCGCCGGTGCCGTGGTTGTTGCGCCATTTGGCGACACGCATTTCCTCCTCAGTGCTGAGCACGGAGACGATGTTTGGCTCCACGCCGTGCTCGTGGATGGTGCGATGACTCGGCGTGTAGTATTTGGCGATGGTCATGCGCATGGCGGCGCCGTTCTTCATGGGGATGATGCTCTGGACGCTACCTTTGCCAAAGCTGGTGGTGCCGACGACGATGGCGCGCTTCAAGTCCTGGAGGGCTCCGGCGGTGATCTCGGCGGCACTGGCGCTGCCGTGATTGATGAGCACGGCCATGGGGTAGCGGCGCTGGCGTTTGCCTTCGCGTGAGGGGGTGCGGTAGGGCGGGGGATTCTGCGAGGCGATGCGGCCCTCGGTGGTGACGACGACGGTGCCCTCGGGCAGGAATTCGCCACACACGGCGATGGCGCTGTCGAGCAGGCCGCCGGGGTTGTTGCGCATGTCGAGCACGAAGGCCTGCATGCCCTGCTTTTCGAGTTCATCCAGCGCGGCGCTGAGATCCCTGGCGGTGGCCTGGGTGAACTCGGAGACTCGGGCGTAACCGATCTTATAGTTGCCCGCCATTGTTGGCGTGAAGAGCATGGCGTCATGCATGGAGGTCTCGCTGAGGGTCTCGCGCTTGAGGGTGAATTCGAGGAACTGCTTCGTGCCGGGGCGGCGGACGGTGAGCTTCAATTCTTCACCAGCTTTGCCGGTGAGGAGCTGGATGGCCTCGGCGACGCCGACGCTGTCGGTGAGGACGTCATTGATGCGGACCATCTGATCTCCGCCGATGATGCCCGCACGTGCGGCGGGGCCGTCTTCACGCACGCTGATGATGGTGAGCGAGCCCTCGCGCAGGGTGACGCTGATGCCCACGCCTTCGGACTCGTCCGACTGCTCGCGGCGCATGTCTTCAAAGAGGCTCTTGCCCATGTATTCGCAGTGGGGGTCGAGCTTGCGGAGCATGCCCTCCAGCGCGCCCTCCACGAGCTGCTCGTAGGTGACCTGGGACTCGTTGACGTAGCTCTGGCGGATGGTCTCCATGGCGCGCGTGAGCAGCTCCATCTGGCGGTAGGCATCGTCCGGCGGCGGCTTCACGGGCGCGTCCTTCGGCTTCTCGGCAGCAGGCTTCGGCTTGGGCGCGGGGTCGTCTTTCGGAGCGGCGGATTTGGCCGGAGTGGGGACGACTGCCGATGGCACTGTTGGAGGAGTCGTTGGCGTGGCGGCAGGATTTGCCGCACGGAGAGAGAGTCCCGCGAGGAGGCAGAGGGTGGCCAAAAAGCTGCGCATGAGCCGAGTGTGCATCATTCTAGCCGGAGGAACAGAGCAAAAATCGTGCTCAGAGTTTCCACCAGTGTCTGCTCATGCAGGCCATGAAGTCATTTCATCCTGCCCGGCACGCCCCTTGCGCATCATGGGTTGCCAGCCGGGCGGGGGCGGGTAAGTCTCCGCCCGCCTTCTCCCCGGCGGGCGCATCCCCTCATGTCTGATCTGGAAAACCCCTTTCAAGAAACGCTCCTCTCGCGTCACCGCGCCGAGCCCTGCACCGTGGTCATCTTTGGCGCCACGGGCGACCTGACGAACCGTAAGCTCATCCCTGCCCTCTACAATGTGGCCGCCTGCGGGGATCTGCCGCCGCAATTTAAGGTGATCGGCTTCGCCCGCCGCGACAAATCCGACGAGGTCTTCCGCTCCGAGCTGGAGGAGGGGAATCGCAAAAACTCCCGTCAGGGCCACAACGACGAGCTGTGGTCCAGCTTCAGCCAGAGCATCCACTACCACCGCAGCGAGTTTGAAGATCCGGCGGGCTACATCGCTCTCAAAATCCTGCTCGATAAGTTCGACCAGGAACGCGGCGCTCCAGCGAACCGTCTTTTTTACCTCGCCTCCGCCCCCGAGGCCTTCAAACCGATCCTGGAGATGATCAAGGCCACCGGTCTGAACTCCGGCGTCGGCGGCAAATGGGCGCGTGTGGTGTGTGAGAAGCCGTTCGGCAAAGACCTCGCCACCGCGAAGGCGCTGAATGAAACCGTCGCGGGAACCTTTGCGGAAAAGGACACCTACCGCATCGACCATTACCTGGGCAAAGAGACCGCGCAGAACATCATGGTGCTGCGCTTTGCCAATGCGCTCTTTGAGCCGAACTGGAACAGCCGCTACATCGACAACGTGCAAATCACCTGCGCCGAAAACCTCGGCATGGAAGGCGGACGCGGCGGCTACTACGACACCGCCGGTGCGCTGCGTGACATGGTGCAAAACCACCTCTTCCAGCTCCTCAGCCTCGTCGCCATGGAGCCGCCCACCGATCTCAGCGCTGACTCCGTCCGCGATGAAAAGGTGAAGGTCATCCGCGCTCTGCGCCCGCTCATCGGCCCCGAGGCCGTCGGTGCCAACGTCATCCGCGCGCAATACACCGCAGGCAGTGTCGATGGCGTCTCGCGTGTCGGTTATCGTCAGGAAGACCGCGTGAACCCCGAGTCGAAGACCGAGGCCTACGTCGCTTTGCGCCTGTTCATCGACACCTGGCGCTGGCAGGGCGTGCCCTTCTACATCCGCGTGGGCAAGCAGCTCCCGAAGAAGGCCACCGAGATCAGCATTCACTTCAAAAAGCCGCCGCAGGTCCCCTTCGCCACGCAAAAACTGCTCGGCAGCAACAGCGAAAACACGTTGGTCATCCGCATCCAGCCGGACGAAGGCATCGCCATGCGCATCCTGTGCAAGCAGCCCGGTCAGGCCATGTCCATGCAGCAGGTGAAGATGGACTTCCGCTACTCCGCCAGCTTTGGAAAGGCCAGCCCCGAAGCCTACGAGCGCCTGCTTTTAGACGCCATGGCCGGTGACGCCACCCTCTTCGCCCGACGCGATGAAGTGGAAAGCGCCTGGAAGTTCATCGATGAGATCGAGCACGCCTGGCACAAGAGCGGCACCCCGCCGCCCATGTGCGAATACCCCGCCGGAAGCTGGGGCCCGAAAGAAGCCGACGATCTCCTGCGCCAGGATGGGCACGAGTGGCGGCTGTTATGACGGAAGCTTAGAAGCTTGCTTCGCTGATAATCGTATCGCCTCACCAATAATTCACACCGGAGCGTGGCATTAGGGTAGGTCAGTGCAATGTGCAACCTGATGCCAAAGCCAACCTCTCCTCCGCCGTCAATTCACGCCACTGACCCGGAGCCAGATCCTCCGGCAAAGTCAGACCGCCGATGCTCTCACGATGCAGCGCGGTCACAAAGCATCCGACACGGCCAAACATGCGCTTGATCTGGTGATGGCGACCTTCGTGAAGTGTCACACGGGCACGGCATTCGCCGAGGATCACGAGTTCGCAGGGCAGGGTGGTGATGTCTTCGGCGGCGAAGTGAAATCCACGCTCAAAGGCGGTGACTGCTTCGCTCGGGATGGGCGCATCGGTTTCCACGATGTAGGTCTTCGGCACTTTGGATTGAGCATCCATGAGCTGCTTGGACCAGCGGCCATCATTCGTGAGCAAAAGCAAACCCGTGGACCAGCGGTCGAGCCGACCGGCGATGTGCAGCGTGTGCTTGTCGGGATCGTCGATGAGGTCGAT
>NZ_JBILYB010000235.1:0-5558 GCF_044378005.1 Prosthecobacter sp. | reverse complement strand
ACCTGAGACCGGGCGGCAAAAAAAAGTCCGAAGCCCGGTGAGGGGCTTCGGACGGTGATGGGGCGGGGGAAGATTACTGGTTGTTGTCTTCGGGCTCGACGAGGCCGTAGTCGCCGTCTTTGCGGCGGAACATGACGGCGAGCTTGTGGGTCTTTTGGTTGTGGAAGATGATGAAGGGGCGGTCGCTAAGCTCGAGGTCCATGATGGCTTCGTCGGCGAAGAGGGGGCGGACTTTGTACTTCTCGGCGTGGACGTAGGCGGGCTCGACGTGGTCTTCCTCAGTGGTGTGGAGGACTTCGGCGTGGAAGACCTGCTCTTCGATGTGGCGGATGCTGCCGTCTTTGCGCGGGCGGTGGCTCTTGAGGAGGCGGGTCTTGTACTTCCTCATGCGCCGGGCGATCTTGGCGATGGATTCGTCGATGGCGGAGTAGATGTCCTCCGTGGTGCTCTTGACTTCGATGACGATGTGGTCGGCACAGAAGAGGATGATTTCGGCGATCTGGCGGTGCTGCTGGACGTCGAGGATGATTTTGGCCTCGATGATGCGCGGGTAGTCGAGGTGGAGGCTCTCGACTTTCTTGTGGGCGTAATCGCGGATGGCCTCGGTGATATCGACGTGGCGTCCGGTGACGATGATGGGCAGGTTAACGTTGTGCTTTTGCATGGTGGTGTCCTCCTAGGTTGGGGGGTGATGGTTTGGGAAAGCTGAATCAGTGCGGACTACATGGTAAAGTCTTCACCGAGATAGAGACGGCGGGCCTCGGGGTCGTTGACGAGGAATTCCTTGGTTCCATGTCGCCTGACCTGGCCTTCATAAATGAGGTAGGCGCGGTCCACGATGTTGAGTGTTTCGCGTACATTGTGGTCCGTGATGAGAATGGCGAGTCCGGCGCGGCGCAGCATGCGAATGATGTCCTGGATTTCACTGACAGCGATGGGGTCAACTCCGCTGAAAGGTTCATCGAGCATGAGCAATTTAGGCTCGGTGACGAGGCTGCGGGCGATGGTGAGGCGGCGCTTTTCACCGCCGGAGAGGGTGAGGGCGGGATTGTCGGCGACGTGGTCGATGCCGAACTTTTCCATGAGCTGCTGGCACTGCTCTTCCCGCTCCTGCTTGCTGAAGGGCTGGGTCTCCATGACGGCGAGGATGTTTTCTCTGACCGTGAGCCGACGGAAGATGGACTCTTCCTGGGGGAGGTAACCCATGCCGAGACGAGCACGCTTATACATGGGCTCTTCGGTGGCATCGGCTCCGTTGAAGAAGACTTTGCCGCCATTGGGGCGGACGAGGCCGACGATCATGTAGAAGGTGGTGGTCTTCCCTGCCCCGTTCGGGCCGAGGAGTCCGACGATCTCTCCTTCTTTGACTTCGATGTCCACGCCGTTGACGACGGCACGGCCATCATAAACTTTTTTCAGCCCTTCGGTGTGCAGGAGGCGCGCGCCGACGGTGTGAGCGGGCTCCGACTGAGAGGCTGGAGGGAAGTCCGGACGGCTATCGACGCGTGCGGTGATCTCCTCCTGCCAGAGCGGCGGGGTGGAGGCGGGAGTGCTTTTGCGCTTGGAACGGGCCACGAGGATGAGGAATCACTGTCCGTTGTTCGGGGTGCCGGGCTGGTCATCGCTAAGGATGACGGTGCGCGGACGACCATTGGTGCGGAGGCGACCTTCTTTGTCGAAGATCATGACGGTATCGGCGGTGGTGGCGATGTGCAGCACATTGCCCTTTTGCACCTGCGGATAATCACTCAGGACGATGTCCTTGGTGGCGCCGTCATAGTCGAGGCGTTTGCAGCGGCCCTGCTGGATGTCGCCTTCGAGGCTGCGCTTTTCGATGATGACCATGGGGCCGCGGGCGATGGCTTTTTTGATGGGGGGATCTTTGTCGTCCTTCTTGCCGCTTTTGGCGAGAAGCGGGTTCTTGGGCGCTGGTGCCTGGCCTTTGTTGGCCTGGACGCTTTCTTCTTTGACCATGTGGACTTCGAGTTCCTCGCACTCGATGTAAAAGTCGGGATGACGGGCACGGACGTGGCCGCTGTAGATGAAGACGGCGGTGTTGAGATCGAAGTCGCTGCGGTCAGCTTCGATGATGATGGTGGGCGCTCCTTTGGCCGTGGTGCTTGGGGTCAGCGGAGGAAGCGCGCCTGGAGCCGGACCTGAGGGGGCGGGCGGCGGCTGATCCTGGACGGCTGGAGCTGGAGCGGGCGCTACTGCCGGCGGGGGGCTGGCGGTCTGACCACCGATCATGCCCTGGACCTGCGGGAGGGCGCTGCCTGCGGCGGCTTTGGCGGCCTCGATGGCCTGGGCGCGTGCCTCGGGTGTCTGGAGGGCTGCTTTGGCGGCATCCGTGACGCCGGGGGGGAGGCTTTTGAGGAGATCTTTGGCGGTGGTTTTGGCTCGGTCGAGTTCACCGCTCTTCTGAGCCTGACGAAGACGCTCTGCCGCCTGCTCGAGCTGCTTTTTTGTGTCGCTACTGCTGGGGGTGGAGAGCCGGCTGGCCCCCTGGCCATGCAGGGACACGAACCATCCCAGCTGGATGAGAATCAGGAGGTGGAGGGTTTTCATGTCAGTTCGCTGCCTTGGCGGGTTGGTCAGTCTTGGAATCGTGCGAGACTGTGCCTGTGTCAAAGATCAATGTGCGAACTCGCCCGCTCATGCTGCCGATGGAGGTGCGTGTATCAAAGACGAGGGAGTCCGCCGATGTCTGTAAATCGGCACGGGTGACGGTGCAGCGCTCGCCGCTGCGGAGGAGGTGGTCGGTGAGGTGAAAGGTGGCGCTGGGGAGCTCGATGCGCATGTTTTGTGCGGGATCAGCGGCGAAGATGTGGATGATGACGCGGGTGGCCTGGAGACGCTCCTCGTCGATGCGGGTCAGTGTCTCTGCGTGGAGTTCGGAGGTCTTTTTTCCCGCCTGATCGAAGGAGGGGATGACGACCCCACGGTTGATGAAGCCCTCTGGGATCATTTTCCCAAAAGAGGCCATGGAACTCTCCGGTGCGGCGTCTTGAGCGAGCAACGGTATGGAGGCGACGACAAGGGCCACCAGGACGAGGTGACGCGTGATGCTGGAGGAGGCGCGGATCATGTCACTGGTCCCCCTGAACGAGGGCGTGGATTTTTCGAAGCTGGCTGAGCACCTGGGGCAACTCGGCGAGAGGGATCTGATTGGGGCCGTCGGAGAGAGCTTTGGCGGGCTCGGGATGAGTCTCGATGAAGACGCCATCGCAGCCTGTGGCGACAGCGGCCCTGGCTAAAACGGGGGCGAGCTTGCCGTCACCGCCGGTGGTAGTGCCGAGGCCGCCTGGGCGCTGCACGGAGTGGGTGGCGTCAAAGATGACGCGGTAGCCGAGCTCCCTCATCCAGTAGAGGGAACGCATGTCGGCGACGAGATTTTGGTAGCCAAAGGTGGTGCCGCGCTCGGTGAAGAGGAAGTTCTGGCAGCGGACGGACTGGAGCTTTTCAGCGATGTTTTTGACATCCCATGGGGCCATGAACTGGCCTTTTTTGACATTCACGGCACGCCCAGTCTCGCCAGCGGTCAGGATGAGGTCGGTCTGGCGGGAGAGGAAGGCGGGAATCTGGAGGAGATCGATGTATTCGGCGGCGATTTTTGCCTCCTCAGGGGAGTGGATGTCAGTGGTGACTGGGACGCCAAGCTTCTGGCCGACGCGCTGAAGGAGCTGGCAGCCCGCTTTGACACCGATGCCGCGATACGAACTGCCGGCGCTGCGGTTGGCTTTGTCGTAGGAGGCTTTGAAGATCCATTTCAGCCGCAGACTGTTGGCGAGTGCCCCGAGACGGTCCGCCATATCCCAGATGAATTCTTCACTCTCGATGACGCAGGGGCCGAGGATGAATAAAGGCTCTGAGCCATCAACGGAGACGGAGCCAACCTGAACCACTGGGAGCGAAAACATGCGAGGACTGTGAGGGGAATGGCAGCGGCCCCATGCCGATGCTGGATGGATGCTAGCGAGCGGGCGCAGGACTGACAACAGGCAAGAAAAAGCAGGCATGATTTTCATCATGCCTGCTCGGAGGGCAGTGGATCAGTGAACCGTGGAGCCAGCGACAGGCTTGAAGGTGACGATGCCGGAGGTGCGGGGCGAAGTCGTCGGCGTCGTTGTGGGAGCCACGAGGTTCTGCGGCAGTTGATCGATGAGGAAGTATCCGGTGCCGAACTCGGTCGTGGTGGTCTCATCGACGCGGGCGCGGATGATGAGGCCGAAGTAACTGGCCGAACGCTTCACGACTGGTGGAGACTGGCCGTTCACGGGATTGTTGTCTTCCAAGGCAAATTTGCCGCTGAAGACACCGGTGGCGGCAGCCGCAGTCAGAGTGGTTCCGGCTGGATTCACGACAGTCGGAGTAGTGGTTTTCTTCGGCACGGTGACTTTGCTGGCGGCACCGATGCTGACGGTGATGTCTGGATTGTCACTGGTGACGACATCGCCGGGCTGGCTGGGCGAGTTGTCAGCGTCTCCATCTTCACTGAACATGAGCTCGGCATTGTTGGTGACGCCAGCCGTGGTGTCGATGCCCATGAGGACCGTGGTGCTGTCTTTGACTGGTGGGATGTAACGACCGCCGATGACGGTGAAATTGACGGGGAAAGTCACGGTAGCAGCGGGAACTCCGGCAAGCACCTGAGTGGTGCCAAATCCAGAACGATAGGTGCGAGCCTTGCTGGTGGCTGCGGAGTCTGGGGCACGGACCTGGGAGATGATGCCGGTGACATCGTTGTCAGCCGGATTCGGCACAGCGCGTGTGACGATCTGAATGTTTTCGATCTGCGGAGTGGCTGCGTCATCACTGAGGACAGAGCCTTTGGTGGACGTCTTGTAGAGAGTCTGGAAGAGGAAGAGCTGGCCGGTGGGGCCGACATAGGAACTGCTGGTGAGCGTCTCACCATCCGGAGTGCGTCCCGCGAGCTTGTAGGTGCCAGCAGCGGCGACGGTGATGGATGCGTAACCAGCCCCCTGCGGCACGGATGCACTGTCACCGATGAGGATATTGCCGTCTGGCAGGCAGATGGCGATATTGTAGAGGCCGACATACTCGGTGGGGAGGTGGGAGACATTGGCCACGGCCTTGGTGGCCCAGTTATTCCGCCAGCCAGTGAAGGCTACATTACCTGCAGCAGAGGTGATGGAAGCATTGGTAATGGTGACGATGGGAGGAGCAGCAGGAACGGCGACCGGTGACTGGACGATGGTGAGCTTGAAGCTCAGAGTGAGTTCCGGGTCTGTCTTGGTAGCGGGGACAATGACGGTAGCGGTGGGCGTGCCGACGACTGCACCCGTGTTGTCCACGTTCATGATGAAGTTGCCTTTGAAGCCTCGGGCGGCAGTGCTGCCGAGGGTGACTTTCCCGGAGAGGGCGCCGAGGGAGGTAACGGTCATGTCAAAGCGGCCACCAAGATTGGCATTCATCACCTGACTGCGAGCCACGGGGCCTGCGAAGGTACCAGGGACACCGAAAGGCAGAGGATGAATGGTGATGGTGGACTGGAGTTTCTCAGAATCTCCAAACAAGTTTGTGGCCCAGGTGGTGATGGT
>NZ_JBILYB010000236.1:0-5558 GCF_044378005.1 Prosthecobacter sp. | reverse complement strand
CTGCTTTTCGAGATCGACGAGCAGATCAAAGCTGTTCACACGATCCCGAAAATCAAAGATCGTGTGACCCATGAGCACCTCGTAGTCGAAGCTGATGTGATTGAAACCGACGACGAGATCCGCACGCACGAGCTGCTCAATGAGGTCGTTCGTCTCCTCCTCTTCGAAGATGCGGTATTCGTTGTTCTTCGTGCTGAAAGTCACTGCGATGGAGATGCCCATCTTGTGCTTGTTCCCCCAGCCGCCCACGTCGTTCGCGGTGCGACGGGTTTCCAGATCGAAATAAACGAGGTCCTTGCCCATTCAGTGCAGCTCCAAGTCAGAGGCGGTAAACGATGCGTGCCTTGTCCATGTCATAGGGTGACATTTCCAATTTCACACCATCACCGATCACGAGACGGATGAACTTCTTGCGCATCTTGCCCGAGATGTGGGCCAGCACTTCGTGTTCATTTTTGAGCTTCACACGGAACATGGTCCCGGCGAGCACGGCCGTGATCACACCTTCCAGCTCGATGGCTTCTTCCTTTTGTTGAAGATCATCGTCCACAGGCGTTGGCTCAGGACGACGCTGCGAAGGACCGCCACGGGACCCACCGCGCGATCCGCCACGATAACCACCACGGCTGGGACCGCCTCGGTTGCCAGGAGGTCCGCTGCCTCCCGGACGTGGGGGACCGGCGCCTGTGCCACCGGCACCTGGAGGACGTGGGGGACCATTGCCACCTGGGCGTGGGGGACCGCTGCCGCCTGGACGAGGCGGTCCACTGCCACCTGGGCGTGGAGGCCCACTACCACCTGGTCGCGGAGGGCCGCTGCCGCCGCCTGGACGTGGTGGACCACCGGGACGCGGGGGTCCGCCTGGACGTGATGAATTGCCTCGATTTGGGGGAACGCTCATGGAAGGCGGAGAGTGCTGGAGACCGGGGACATTGACAACCAAAAAAACTGCTGGCACACGAAGGCGGTTAAGCTACTATCGGGCCGCTCAAAATGGTGGTCGTAGCTCAATGGTAGAGCTCCAGATTGTGATTCTGGTTGTTGCGGGTTCGAGCCCCGTCGATCACCCCACTTTGCAACGATGCCGGAAGACTCCGCATAAGTCGCTTGCCAAAGCTAGGCGCTTTCGCTTCCAGTCGTGCTCATGGAACTCCTCGAATCCGTCCTCGGCTACTCTTTCCGAGATCGCTCTCTGCTTAGCCAGGCGCTCACTCATTCCAGTCTGGGCTACGAGAGCCAGCGCACTCAGCCTGACAATCAACGCCTCGAATTCCTTGGAGATGCGGTGCTCCAGCTTCTGCTCTCTGAAATGCTCTTTCAACGCTACCGCGATGCCGATGAAGGAATGTTGACGAAGGTCCGCTCCCAACTCGTCTCCACCAAAGCGCTCGCCCAAGTCGCACGTCATATCGATCTCGGTAAATTTCTCCTCATGGGCCGTGGCGAGGAAGCCCATGGAGGACGGGCACGTGACTCCTCCCTCGCCGATGCCCTCGAAGCCATTGCTGGGGCTGTCTTCCTTGATGGTGGTATGGAGTCAGCCAAAGCCCTGGCACGCCTCCTCTTCTCGGATTTGCTCGACAGCCTAGGGGCCACGCCTGCTGACAAGAACCCCAAAGGCCAACTTCAAGAGATGCTTCAGGCGATCAATCCACAGTCGCCCCATTACCAAGTCATCTCTCAGAGCGGTCCTGATCACGCAAAGTCCTTTGTTTCCGCAGTCATCTGGTGTGGCCAGGAACTGGGCCGCGGGAGTGGGCGCAGTAAAAAGGAAGCCGAAGTCGAGGCTGCTCGGGCTGCTTTAGAGGCAGGGACTCAAAGACTGAAAGCCGATTATACAGCCACTAAAATTTCCACCATTCCATGTGAGCAGTCTGGGCAAAACCCCCCTCAACTCTGAGAGCAACCTTCACAACTGCGACTTGTTGCTGACCGCTCACAAGCTGTGCCCAATCTTATCGGCCCATTTCATCGTCGTGGAACCCTTGAGCCAGAGAGCAGGAACACGGTTATTGCAGTTATCCGCACCCTATATGACTGAGAGAGGTAAAGGTTCTCATTCATCCCCAATCATAGAGGTTGGGTAAAAGTAGCATAACTCATCTCTGACTCTGAGCGTTTGCACATTCACCAGCTTCCGCCAATCTACGCGCCCTTATGTCCAGCAGCCTCGGCACACTCTTCCGCATCAGCACTTGGGGCGAATCCCATGGCCCCGGCGTCGGTGTCGTCGTGGACGGCTGCCCGCCGCGCATCCCGCTCACGGTGGAAGACATCCAGCATGAGCTTGATCGCCGCCGCCCTGGCCAGAGCAAGATCGTCACACCCCGCAAAGAGGACGACAAAGCCGAGATCCTCTCCGGTGTCCTCGATGGCCAGACACTCGGCACACCCATCGGCCTCTTCGTCCGCAATACCGACCAGCGGCCCTCGGCCTACACCGAGATGCAGCAAGCCTACCGGCCCAGTCACGCCGACTACACCTACGATGCCAAATACGGCATCCGTGCCGTCTCAGGTGGAGGCCGCTCCAGCGCCCGCGAGACCATCGGCCGTGTCGCAGCCGGGGCCATCGCCCGCAAAGTCCTTCAGCACACCCTGCCGGCCTACGAATGCCTGGCTTACGTCAAGACGATCAAAGACATCCAAGCCAAAGTGCCCGCCACCCTCACCTCCGAGCACATCGAATCCAACATCGTCCGCACCTGCGATCCTGAAGCCGCCGAGCGCATGATCCAGCTCATCGAAACCGTCCGCAGCGAGGGCAACAGCGTCGGCGGAGTCGTCGAGTGCATCGTTCGTGGTGTCCCCCCTGGACTCGGTGAGCCTGTGTTCGATAAACTCGAAGCCGATCTCGCCAAAGCCATGCTCAGTCTCCCAGCCACCAAAGGATTCGAGATCGGCAGTGGCTTCTCCGGCACCCTCATGACCGGCCTGGAGCACAACGACGAGTTCTATATGGACGGCAGCCAGGTCCGCACCCGCACCAATCGCAGCGGCGGCATCCAGGGCGGCATCAGCAATGGCGAAGACATCGTCTTCCGCGTCGCCTTCAAGCCCACCGCCACCGTCCTGCGCGAGCAAAACACCGTCACCAACGACAAGCAGGAAACCACCCTCTCCGCCCGTGGCCGGCACGACGCCTGCGTCCTCCCACGAGCCGTCCCCATGGTCGAAGCCATGGTCCACCTCGTGCTCGCCGATCACTTCCTTCGTCAGCGGGCTCAGTGCGCTTGATTTACGGAGTCGGCGGTGCAGGCGGCTCCGGCTCTTCCGGGCTCGCTGGATTCTCCAAAAGGTGCTGCTGCATGTAGATTGGCATCTTCTCCGGTTGGCGGGGGAACATCTCCATGAGCTTCACCAGGTTCAGGTAAAGCATCAGTTGCAGATTATCACGGGCCATCTTCTTGCCGTCTTGTGTCGTGGATGAGGAGCCTGTCGAGGCTTCACTGGCAGCATAAACGGTTAGCCAGTTCGCCTTCAGTGCGGTCGCCAGAGTCACGATTGCAGGCACCAGGTCAGCCTGATGGGAGGTCACCGCCTGCAGCAGGATGTCCAGCTTTGCCTCCACCTGATCATCGCGGCAGGTCTGGAAGATCGAGCGGCCATTCGGCAGCGCCTCCAGGATCACGGGGGACTCCTCGCCGTAGGCACTGACAAAGGCACCCTCGATCCTTGCCACATCGCGTGGGATCGTGATCTCACGGTAGTTGTCCTTTGCCAGCTTCCGCGCCTTGCGGATGGCCAGCTTGGCATCGTTGTCCGTCACACAGTCGGCCCAGAGATCAAAGGCGCTCTGCGTTGCCGTGATGCGTGCCGTCAGTTCATTGTTGTTATTGTTGGCGATGAACCGCTCCAAATGATCCGTGGTGAAAGCGGCCAGTTCGGCCTCACTGATTTCCTTATCATCGAAGGGATTGTCGAGGAAGTGGGCTAAGTCTCTCATGGTGCTGGATGGGTTGGCATCCGGAGTATCAAAGCGAGCTCCGCTATCGAAAAAGCTGAAATCAAAGCGTGCCATGACCTACAGATGAATTTTCGTTAATCGGCACGAGGATAATCAATTCTTACTCGGCGAGTCAATCCTTGATTAGACATCTGTGAAAAAATTCTTTTCAAGCCGCACTCCTTTTGAGAGGCTTCATGCATGGACGGACAATTCAATCCCCAGTGTAGACCCGAACCTGAGCCGAGCAATGCCCTCGAACGCCTGCTTCAAAAAGCGCAAGACCCCGCCGTGCATGGACGCATGATGCGTGCCCTCTGGGACACTGAGCTTCACACCCTCATCGCCTACCACCCCGAACTGGAGGGCATGATGGAGCTGAAAAACGGATCACCCATGCCTCAGTTCATCCAGATCGACGACGGCACCGGCCCCTTTCTCCCCATCTTCAGCAGCGAGGCTGTGGCAGAGTATGTCATCGAGAAAAACGGTGCCAAAATGGGCACGCAAACACTCGCCTCCATGCCTGGGGAGGCCCTTTTTCAAATTATCAAGCAACTCGAGTGCGATGTCGTCGTAAACCCAGGCATGACGCACAGCCTCAGGCTCCAGCCCGAAGCCATTGCCGCACTCATCGATGGCGAGTTCCGCCACACCCGCCCTTCTCACGCCCACACCGAAAAGACCACGCTTCGCCCCATCGAGTACGACAGCCTCCCCACCAACTTGAGCGACAGCATCCGCCGCTTCTGCGACCGAGGTCGCGTCCCCATCGCCGTCTATGCCTTCGTCGCCTGCGATCACGAAACTGGCAAACCCGACATGCAAGACCTGCGCATCATCCTCCGCCTCCGCAGCGAGGACAATGACTTCTACAACGACTTCCGGCTCATGGTCGCCAAACTCTCCACCCCCAACCTCCGCCTCAGCACCGGCGTCACGATCGACACCGACGAAAAAGGACTCACCTGGCTCAGCCAGCAAAAGCCCCTCTGGCCCGTCCTGGAACTCTGATCGCAGCCTGTCCCCGGCTTTCCGAAAACACAGAATCGCCAGGGAACCCTTTGGGAAGCCCCTCCGAAAAGTCAGAACGCCCGTGGACCTCGATGGAAGGCCCTTCTGAAAATCCGAAAGGCCGGGGATCCTCATGGAAGGTCGTTCCGAATTTTCGGAAGCCTCATGGATCGTGATGGACGGTCATTCCGAAAATCCGAAGCGCCGTGGACCTCGATGGAAGGTCGTTCCGAAAAGTCGGAAGTGCCGTGGATCGTCATGGGAGGTCATTCCGAAAACTCGGAGACGACGGGGAAGGGTAGGGGAGTGTAGCAGCAATGTGGCAAGTGAAGAAGTATTCAAAAGAACACTTACGCGACTAAAATCGCGTGCTCACAATTATTTTTTCAGAGTTTGGTTATTATAAAGTGAAGCCGCTTCAAATCGTCTGAGCCGCTCAATAACAAAACCCACCCATAAATGAACACACCCGAAAAAGTATCTTATCACCTTCATGCGCCAACTGGAGATTCGCCCATCACTCCTTTCCACCATAACAATCTGGAACTTTGGCCCAGGCCGTTGATCTGCATTTCCTGCGCTCGCCCACTACCCATGG
>NZ_JBILYB010000145.1:0-15133 GCF_044378005.1 Prosthecobacter sp. | reverse complement strand
TCTACCCCGCAGCCGCAGAAGCCAACAGGTAGTCGATACTTCGATACTGGGCTTAGCGATTTCCAGGCGAGGCCAAAGGAGTTCTTCTTCAGCGATAGTGGCTATTTCGAGGAAGAGTCTCCAGGTAAGCACAGGGCGTGGCTTCCTTATTCTCAATATTCTGGAATAATAGAGCTACGTGGTGTCGATGATTCTATCTCGAACACCACTAAATTTGTTTGCCTTAGTATTGAGACGAAGCGGCATGGCATGCTTGTTCCATTTTCTTCGTTGCCGATAGGCACATGTTCTCAATGCGGCAAACTCCTCCCAACATACAATTCTTCACTGCTGTTATGCAGGAGAGCGGGTGTCTAGCTCGCTAAACACGAAAGCAGTCAGATCGAAGCGCTTTTTCGCCGATTACATGTTTCGCACAGGAGTCGAAGATTTCGTGCAGTGTTTGAGCCGCCTTTTGAGAACGGAATCAGATGGTCATATTCCAATCTTTCCTTTGAGCCACACTCAACACAGCAACCTTGGTCTCGGCGCCAAACTTCGTGTCGCACTGATTCTGGAATGACAGTTCTTTGGCGATTGAGTTGTGGTTCACCTTCGCTTTGGAGGCTTTCTACCTTCGCCCGCCTTTTAGCAAAGTAATTTTGGACGAGAAGATTTCCTTCTTCTCCATTATAGGGTCCACTCACCTCAAATAGCATGCCCTTATAAAGATAGAAGTGATCGTCTTTAATCTTGGAGGCTTTGATTTTAAAACCAAAAAGTTCGGTTCCTGTTTGGCTGGGCAGTATAGAGCCTCTGCTTACAAGGCAAAGTTCGTGAGGTATTTCAGATGATGCAGACCACTTGTTTTGATCAGCGATAAAGCCGCGATAAAGCGCCAGATTTTTTTCGCATGCGTCACGAGCATTTTCTCCGCTCGATTTGGCCTCTCGGTTCCATGGGTGGATGCGTTCCAGGTCACGTAGTAGAGAATTAAAGGTTTTAATTGCTCCTTCCATCCTATTTATTTCACTGAAGAGGTGAGCTTTGAAATCGTTCGTGAGTATTTTTACTGACATTGTCGTGGGAAGTTGAACTCCAAACCACTAACTAGCCTTTCCTCAGCATCACCGCCAGCAACGAAATCTCCGCCGCTGTCACCCCTTGAATGCGGGCGGCTTGGCCGAGGGGTGGTAGTATCTCGGTGAGGCGGAGTTGGGCTTCTTTTCCCATGCGCCGTATCAGGAGGTAAAGAGTAGTCTTTGAAATAGAAGACCCGGTTGCGGTGCTTGCCGGTGAATTCATGGAGGACGCCTAGTCTTTGAAACTCGGCGAGGTTGCGCTAGCGACTTGGCTTTCGAAAAGGAACGGGGTTTTCTGAATGTATGCATTTCACTAAATACAGGAAAGGCGTTTCCTTTATTTAGTGAGCGTTCGAGCCCATCATCGGATGGTTTGTTTCTGGGTTCGTCATTCGGTTTTGGTCATTCGTCATTCTTTTCAACCCCCTTTCTCAACATCACCGCCAGCAACGAAATCTCTGCCGGGGTGACCCCCTGGATGCGGGCGGCTTGGCCGAGGGTGGTGGGGCGGATCTCGGTGAGGCGGAGTTGGGCTTCCTTTTTCAGGCTGTGGACCTTGGTGTAATCGAAGTCGGGGGGGATGGCGTGGCTCTCCATGCGGGCGGTTTTGCCGATCATGACTTCCTGGCGCTGGACGTAGCCTTCGTATTTCAGCTCGTAATCGAGCTGCTGCCAGACGGGATCGGGGAACTCGGCGCGGAGGTCGGCGGGGAGTTTGGTGTGGTCGTTTTCGGTGCGGCGAATCCAGGAATGCAGCTTCATGCCCTCATGGCTGGTGACTTGGGCGAACTGGATGGCCTGGGCGAGCTGGTCGGTTTTCTCCTGGGTGAGGCGGGTGCGGGTGGGGCAGGTGAGGCCGACTTCGGCAGCACGGGGAGTGAGACGGAGGTCGCAATTGTCCTGCCGGAGGAGGAGGCGATACTCGGCGCGGGAGGTAAAGAGGCGGTAGGGCTCGGTGACGCCCTTGGTGACGAGGTCGTCGATGAGCACGCCGAGATAGGCCTCGCTGCGGCTGAGGACGAAGGGTGGTTTGCCCTGCACTTTCAGGGCGGCATTGGCCCCGGCGAGCAGGCCCTGACCGGCGGCTTCCTCGTAGCCTGAGGTGCCATTGATCTGCCCGGCGAAGTAGAGACCGGAGACGCGCTTCGTCTCCAGGGTCGGGTAGAGCTGGGTGGGTGGGCAGTAATCATACTCCACCGCGTAGCCAGGGCGGATGATCTCGGCCTTCTCCAAGCCGGTGATGCTGCGGATGAAGTCGTGCTGGACCTCGTAGGGCAGGGAAGTGGAGACGCCGTTGATGTAGAACTCGCGGGTGTGGCGACCCTCCGGTTCCAGGAAAACCTGGTGCCGTTCCTTCTCCGCAAAGCGCACCACTTTGTCCTCAATGGAGGGACAATAGCGGGGGCCAACGCCCTCGATCCGTCCACAATACATGGGGGACTTGTCCAGATTTGCCCGGATAATGTCGTGCGTCTGGGGGTTCGTGTAGGTGATCCAGCAGGGGATTTGTTCCACGTGGAACTTATCTGGCTGCCAGGAGTTCAGGGTAAACTGGGGTGGGCCGGTGTCGGTGTTGCCTTCTGGGTCCTCTGGGACGATGCCCGAGAGGTAGGAGAAGGGCGGGGCAGGGGTATCGCCGGGCTGGATTTCGCACTTGGAGAAATCGATGCTGCGACTGTTGATGCGGCAGGGGGTGCCGGTTTTGAAGCGTTTGATCTCGAATCCGAGCTGCTTCAGGCTGTCGGACAGGGTGGAAATACTGTCGCCCATGCGACCTCCAGCTTGGTTCTGGAGGCCGACATGGAGGAGTCCGCGCATGAAAGTGCCGGAGGAAATGATCACGGATTTGGCCCGGTAGATCATCCCGAGGCTGGTGCGGATGCCGGTGACCACATCGTTTTCGACCAAGATCTCGGCGGCGTTCCCCTGGTGCATGTCGAGGTTCGGCTGGTTCTCGATCAGCCACTTCATGCGGAACTGGTAGGCTTTCTTGTCGCACTGCGCCCGCGGAGCCTGGACGCTGGGGCCTTTTTTGGCATTGAGCATTCGGAACTGGATGCCCGTGGCGTCCGTGTTCAGGCCCATCACCCCGCCCAGAGCGTCGATCTCACGAACCACATGACCCTTCGCGAGTCCCCCGATGGCCGGGTTGCAGGACATCTGCGAGATGGTGTCGAGGTTCTGGGTGAGGATGGCGGTCTGGCAGCCGAGTCGAGCCGCAGCCATCGCCGCCTCCACGCCCGCATGGCCAGCGCCGCAGACGATGACATCGTAGTGTTTGGGGAAGGTGTAGAGGCTGGAAGACATGGAAATGGGAGACTTGGAGAAAGGGAGAGAGGTTTAGCACAGAGGGTGGGAATGTTCCATGTGGAACGAAGTTAGGCGACGCCAGCGCCCAAACCACGGAAAACGAAGGCGCAGATGGTCAAAGATGCTGCTGTTGTGAGCAGAACGAGACCCACTGTAAACCAAGCCATTCGGCTTCTGACATCGAAAATCACAGCAAGTATCCCGGTGAGCAAAGCTAAAGGACATGCAACTAGAGAGAAAAGAGCTGCGAATACGCAGATGCCGCCGATTAAAGGAATCAGATCAACAAGCAGCCATCCGATGCCAGATAAGACCCACAAAAGAGCGGACATCATCAAGAGGCCATGGCTCCATTCGAGAAAGTTTTTCGAGCGCTTTTGGTTCATTACAATTCGTCAGAAGAAGCCCCGATGGCTTTGTGGCGCATCGGGGCGGGGAAGGGGAAGTTTTGAACCGCTAATTTGACGCTGATGAGACGCTAATAAGAAGAAGTCAGAATCTGGGTTTCTGTCATTAGCGTTTAATTAGCGTCCTATTAGCGGTTCAAAATGGTCTTATCTGAAGCTCTTCGCGAAGTCATCGGCGCTGGCTTTGGCGACGACCTTGGTTTTTTGGAAGGTACTCTTTTCGCCTTTCTCGATGAGGATGCGCTCGTAGTCGGCGCTGCTCATCGGGAGTTCGATGGCTTTGTCCTGCCAGGTGCTGAGGAGGATGGCGTTCGCCAGCTCGACGCTGAAGATGCCCTGCTCGGCGGGGGAGAGCAGCTTTTCACCTTTGAGGATGGCGTTGGTGAAGTTTTGCAGGATCTCCACATGCTGCCCGCCGCTGTCCGAAACAGGGATGTCCATGTGCCAGGATTCCGGCATGGCGAAGGCAGCTTCGGCCTCCATGCAGAATTTGCTCATCGGCTGGCGGTTGCGCTGGAAGTGGATTTTGCTGCCGTCGGTGACGGTGACACGCCCCTGCTCGCCGGTGATTTCGAGCTTGTTCACGCCTGGGGCCTCGCCGGTGGAGGTGACGAAGGTGGCGGTGGTGCCGTTGTCGTATTGCAGCACGGCGGTGACATCGTCTTCGACTTCGATTTCATGGAAGCGGCCGAATTGGCAGAAACCGCGGACCTTTTGCGGCATGCCGAACATCCACTGGAAGAGGTCGAGATTGTGCGGGCACTGGTTCATGAGTACGCCACCGCCCTCGCCCTTCCAGGTGCCGCGCCAGCCGCCGGTGGCGTAGTAGTAGTTGGTGCGGAACCAGTTGGTGACTTCCCAATGCACGCGGCGGATCGCGCCGAGTTCGCCGCTGTCGATGAGGTCCTTCACTTTCTTGAAGCAGGCGTTCGTGCGCATGTTGAACATGGCGGCGAAGATCTTGGTTTTGTCCGTGTGCGCGGCAATGAGGCGCTCGCAGTCGGCCTTGTGGACGGAGATGGGTTTTTCGACCAGCACGTGGAGACCGTTTTGCAGCGCCTCGATTCCGATGGTGGTGTGGCTGAAATGGGGGGTGCAGATCAGGATGGCGTCGATATGGCCGGACTTGATCATAGCGCTGACATCAGTGAAAGCGTGCTCACCTTCCTGAAGCGGAGGAATGGTGCCGTGACTCTCGCAGAGGCAGGTGACTTTGAGTCCGGGCACCTTACCGGCGCGAATGTTTGCGAGATGGGCTTTGCCCATGTTTCCGAGGCCAACGATGCCGAGTCTGACGGTTTCCATAGTAAGGGGGTGAGGATTTGGTTAGGGCGCGTAGGCTAGCGGTTTCGCCCTTGATGGTCAAGCCATGTCACGGCTTGAAGGCGCTACTTTTATGCTCGATTCGAAAGTAACCGAGCCTCTTTGTCCGAGTCCAAATTTACCGGCACCAAGATCAAGAACCGCCCAGCTTCTTCACCTGATGGGAAAGGCGCTTCAGGAGATTGTTGCAGACGTTGTCGCACAGATCGGTGATGCTGGGATCGGCGATGAAACAGATCACGGAGAGGCCTTCCTTGCGGCGACCCGCCATACCAGCATCGACGAGCGACTGAACATGGCGTGAGACGTTCGCCTGTGTCAGACCAGTGGCAGCGACGAGTTCGGTGATGTTTTTTTCACCTTCTTCCAAGGCGCGCAGGATCTTCAGGCGGCTGGGTTCGGCCAGCGTGCGGAACCAGGAAGCGATCAGCGCGAGCGCTTCGTCGGAGACAGGAGGGAGTGATTTTTTTGTGCGCGCAGGCATGTCGGCAAAAAGGGTTTGCAAGCATCGACTATATGCGTATCAACTCATACAGTTGAGTTTGATTATCCTTCAGAACTCTTGCCCGTCAATCACGAATCCTACGGCACTACTATGAAACTCGAAAACATCATCCGAGCCCTCGCAGGCACCATGATCCTGATCAGTCTGGCACTCAGCCAATATGTGAATCCAAACTGGATTTGGCTCACGGTCTTCGTCGGAGTGAATCTACTCCAATCAGCCTTCACTGGTTTTTGCCCGGCAGAGATCCTTCTGAAAAAACTCGGCGTTGGAGTGTCCTGTTGTTCAAAGAATTGAGACCTCAAGAACACACGTCATGAAAACTTTCTCACTCCTCCTCTCCGTGCTTTTGCTCGACGCTTGCGGCATACATGAAGCAACACCCACGGCGGCTCCTGTGCTACCGAACCTCACCGTGAAGGTTCAGTTGGCTAAACTGGAGCCGCATGTGGCGGTGGAGGAGGTCGTGGGCACGGTGCGGTCGAAACAACGTGCCGTCGTCGAGGCGAAGGAGAGTGGTCGCGTGCTCGAATACACCGCCACGCCGGGTGCGATGGTGAAAGCAGGCGATTTGCTCGCCCGGCTCGATGTGCAGGAGATTCAGGCAAAGGTCGATCAGGCCCGCGCGATGCTCGATCAGGCGAAGCGCGACTTTGATCGCCAAAAGCAGCTCATCGCCAGCAATGCGACCACGCGGCAGGAGTTCGATGCCACCGAGGCTCGCGTGAAAATCGGCACCGGAGCTGTCAGCGAAGCGGAAACGATGATGAGCTACGCCAAAGTCACCGCGCCCTTCGATGGCGTCGTCACTCGCAAGCTCGCCGATGTGGGCGATCTCGCCATGCCGGGCAAGCCGCTGCTTGAAATCGAAGCGCCCACCTCGCTGCGCTTTGAAGCCGACCTCCCCGAGGCCATCCTCGATCGCGTAAAGCTCGGCGAAAAGATGTCCGTGCGTCTCGCGAAGGTCATCGAAGGCACCGTGAGCGAAATTTCGCCTGTGGCCGATCCCGTGAGCCGCACCTTCAATGTGAAGCTCGACCTCCCGCCAACGCAGGGCCTGCGCACAGGCCAGTTCGGACGCGTTTCCGTGCCCGTGGCCGAGGTGAAACTGCTCCTCGTGCCGCAAAGTGCCGTTTTGAAGCGTGGACAGATGGAACTCGTGTTCGTCGCCAAAGATGGCCAAGCCGCGCTGCGACTCGTGAAGACCGGCAAAGTGCTCGAAGATCGAATCGAGCTGCTTTCCGGCCTCGAAGAAGGTGAACAGATCATCGTGAGCGAAAGCGCGAAACTCACTGACGGCCAACCTGTGACGATCCAGCCATGAGCGAGCCATCCAACCCTCAACTCGGCATCGCAGGCCGCATCGCGGCGGCGTTCATCGACTCGAAGCTGACGCCACTTGTCGTCATCGCGTCCGTTTTGCTCGGCGCGGCGGCGATTGTTTTGCTGCCACGTGAAGAAGAGCCACAGATCAAGGTGCCGATGGTCGATGTGATGGTTTCCATGCCCGGCTCCACCGCGAAGGAGATCGAGGAACGCGCCACGCGACCGATGGAAAAGCTGCTCTGGGAGCTGCCCGGCGTGGAATACATCTACAGCACCTCACGCGACAGCGAGAGCCTCGTTATCGTGCGCTTCAAAGTGGGCGAAGATCCCGATGTCAGCCTCGTAAGGCTCACGGAGAAGCTGCGCTCGAACTACGACCGCATCCCGATGGGTGTCAGCGCACCGCTCATCAAGCTCAAGAGCATCGACGACGTGCCGATCCTCGCGCTCACCTTGCACAGCGCCCGCTACGATCACCTCACGCTGCGCCGTTTGGCCGCGCAGATCGACGAAGAGATCAAACAAGTGCCGCTCGTGGCCGAGACAACACTGATCGGAGGTACGCGGCGCACCGTGCGTGTGTTGCTCGATCCCGTGAAGCTCGCCAGTCGTAATCTCAGCCCCGCAGGCCTCGTGCCGATGATCCAGCAGGCGAACCGGCAATTCCGCGCTGGCGGCCTGACCACCGGCAACAACGAAGTGCTCGTCGAAACCGGCGGCTTTTTGAAAACGGCTCACGAAGTCGGCGATGTCGTCATCGGAGTGTTCAGCGGTCGTCCCGTTTATCTCCGCGAAGTCGCCGAAATCGCCGACACCGGCGAAGAACCGACGCAGTATGTGTTTCACGGCTTCGGAAAGAGTGGTGCAGCCGTCCCGGCTGCGAAAGAAGCAGGCGGGACGCCTGCACCACATTCCGAAGAGCCCGCCGTGACGCTCAGCATTGCCAAACGCCCCGGTGCGAACGCGATCAGCGTGGCCGATGAAGTGCTGCGCAAAGTCGATCTGCTCAAAGGCAGCGTCATTCCCGCCGATGTCACCGTCAGCATCACGCGCAACTACGGCGAGACCGCGGCGGAAAAATCCAACGAGCTGCTGCTGCACATGGGCATCGCCGTGTTCAGCGTGGCGATCCTTATCTGGTTCACGCTCGGCTGGCGAGAAAGCGGTATCGTCGCCGTGGCCATTCCGGCCACGCTGGCGCTCACGCTGCTCGTTTTTTATCTCTACGGCTTCACGCTGAATCGCATCACGCTATTCGCGCTCATCTTCAGCATCGGCATCCTCGTCGATGATGCCATCGTCGTGGTCGAAAACATTGTTCGGCATTTTCATCTGCCGCAAAACAAAGGCCGCAACTGGTCTGCCATCGCTGTCGAAGCCGTGGGTGAGGTGGGCAATCCCACCATCCTCGCCACCTTCGCCGTGATCGCCGCCGTGCTGCCGATGGCCTTCGTCGGCGGCCTCATGGGGCCTTACATGCGCCCGATTCCGATTGGAGCCAGCGCGGCGATGTTTTGGTCGCTGCTGATCGCGTTCATCGTGACGCCATGGGCTTCGATTCGCATTCTGCGTTGGGGGAAGAAGTATTCGACACTCACCGACGGCACGCTATCGGCCAAAGACCTCGAACATCACGACGCCAGCGAGCATCCCGAGGATTTCTTCACGAAACTCTACCGCCGCATGATGGGGCCGCTGCTGCATCACACCGGCTGGCGCTGGACGTTCCTCATCGGCATCACCGTGCTGTTGCTCGCGAGCATGGCGACCGTTGGACTCGGCTGGGTGAAGGTGAAAATGCTGCCCTTCGACAACAAGAGCGAATTCCAAGTCATCCTGAACATGCCGGAAGGCTCGTCGCTGGAGCAAACCGCCGCCGTCGCTCGCGAAATGGCCGCTGCGATCCGCACAGAGCCTGAGGTCACCGATTACCAGGTCTATGCCGGTGTCGCCTCGCCCTACAACTTCAACGGACTCGTGCGTCACTACTTCATGCGTCGCGGTGCGAACGTCGCCGACATCCAGGTGAACCTCGTCGGCAAGCACGAGCGCCAAGCGCAGAGCCACGACATCGCCAAACGCATCCGTCCTGCCGTCACGGCCATCGCGGATCGCTACAAAGGCCGCGTCGCCATCGCGGAAGTGCCGCCTGGTCCGCCGGTGCTGCAAACGCTCGTCGCCGAGATTTATGGGCCTAACGAAGAAGCACGACAGAAGCTCGCCGAAGCCGTGAAGACCATCTTCAAGGCCACGCCCGGCGTGGTGGATGTCGATTGGTATATCGAGGCCGATCAGCAAAAAGCCCGCTTCATCATCGACAAAGAAAAAGCCGCGTTGCACGGCATCAGCGCCGCCACGATCTCGCAGACGCTCAAAATCGCCGTCGATGGCGAAAACGTCGATTTGCTGCATCAGCCCGCCGAGAAGGAAGACGTCAACATCCGCCTCGAACTGCCCCGCAGTGCCAAAACCACGCCCGAGGAGCTTTTAGCGCTCCGCGTGCGCTCCGGCGATGCCAACGCGCTGCCCGAACCCGGCGCCAGCGGCTCGCCACTCGTGCCGTTGCGTGAGTTGGTGAAAGTCGAGCACGTCACCGTCGAAAAGAGCCTCTATCACAAGAACCTCATGCCCGTGACTTACGTCATCGGCGATGTCGCCGGCATCGTCGAAAGCCCCGTGTATGCCATTTTTCAAATGAACGAGGCGCTCAAGAAGCTCGACACACGCGAGTTCGGTGGGAGCGGCGCGGAACTGCAAATCCTCAACGCCTCCATGCCCTTCAGCGATGCCGAACCTGCCATGAAATGGGACGGCGAATGGCACATCACCATCGAAGTCTTCCGCGACCTCGGCGCGGCCTTCGGTGCGTGCATCATCCTGATTTACGTCCTCATGGTCGGCTGGTTCCGCAGCTTCCTGACGCCCGCCATCGTCATGATTGCCATTCCGTTCTCGCTCGTCGGCATCCTGCCCGCGCATGGATTGATGGACGCCTTTTTCTCCGCCACCAGCATGATCGGCTTCATGGCCGGCGGCGGCATCGTGGTGCGAAACAGCATCATCCTCGTCGATTTCATCGAGCTACGCGTGCGTGAAGGCATGCCGCTGAGCGAGGCCGTCATAGACGCCGGAGCCGTGCGCTTCCGTCCCATGCTCCTCACCGCCATGGCCGTCGTCGTCGGAGCCGCCGTCATCCTCGCCGATCCCATCTTCCAAGGCCTCGCCATCGCTTTGATGGCCGGAGAGATCGCCAGCCTGCTCATCAGCCGCATGGCCGTGCCGGTGCTCTACTTCATGGCGAACAAACATTCTCACCCCGAACCCAAATCCATATGAAACCCAACATCGGAACCATCGACCGCGCCCTGCGCATCCTCCTCGGCCTCGGCCTCATCGCCTACGGCATCGTCAATCACTCCTGGCTCGGGGCCTTCGGTGCCGTGCCACTGCTCACCGCCATCATCCGCTTCTGCCCACTGTATGCCCCACTCGGCATCAGCACCTGCGGCAAAGGCGGCAACGACAAAGACGGCGGCTGCTGCGGTGGCGGGAAATGCTGCTAATGCCATGACACGCTACCTCATTCCCATCGCGATCGGAGCCGTCCTCGGCTCGGCGATGGGCTACTTCGGCCAATGCAGCTCCGGCACCTGCCCACTCACCTCGACGTGGTGGCGCGGTGCCATCTACGGCGGCGTGATGGGGCTGCTGTTTGCTTTCAGTTCGCATCGTTAAACCCAACTCCATTATGAACCCACGCTACATCGCTGAAACCAGTAAAACTCCGGCCCAGGCCGTGACCGATCTCGAAGCCTCCGTCAAACAGCACGGCTACGGCGTGTTGCACACTTACGACCTCAAACAAACCCTCGCGAGCAAAGGCTTCGACCTACCAAACGCCTGCCACATCCTCGAAGTCTGCAATCCCAAGCAAGCCGCCGCCGTGCTCACCGCTGACATGGGCATGAACATCGCGCTGCCTTGTCGCATCTCCGTTTACCAAGATGGCGGCAAGACCTTGATCGGTATGGTGCGCCCTTCGGCGCTGCTCGCTTCACTGTCCGAGTCGCCCGAGCTGAAAACCATCGCCGAACAGGTCGAGAAAGACACCATCGCCATCATCGAAGCGGCGAAGTGAACTCCAAAATCATGCTCTGGACCATCGTCATCATCGCCGCTGTCGTCGGCCTCTGGTATTGGTATGAAGGCGGCTGGGATCGCGGCCTCTTCAAAGCCGCGCCGGGCTGCGTGTGCGAAAATCTGAACGCCGATCAAGCGAATGCTTGGCTGCGAGAGCATCCCGAAACACAGGTGCTCGATGTGCGCTCGAAAGGTGAGTTTGACGACGGCGCTTTGCCCAAGGCCGTGAACATTTCTATCGGCGATGACGCCTTTGATTCGAAGGTCGGCTCACTCGACAAAGCTAAGCCAGTGCTCGTCTATTGCGCCGGAGGTTTTCGCAGTCGCAAAGCCGTCGCGAAGCTCAAGGAGCTCGGCTTCAAAAACATACAGCACATCCACCGCGGCTACATGTCGTGGAAACCGGACACCCAACCATGAAACTCCTCCTCGCATCTCTTCTAGCTTTTTGCATGACCGTATTCGCCGCCGAGCCGGAGGTCATTCCGATTCAGGTGCGGGAGAACCTGCGCATCGTCTATCAAGTGACCGAAGATGCTCAACATGAAGGCGTGAACAAAGGATTGTTTTACGCCCGCAAGCTCATCAACACCTACCAGAAGCACGGTATTGCCGCCGATCAGGTGCATCTCCACCTCGTCTATCACGGCACCGGCATCGCAGCTGTGGTAAATGACCAGACGCGGAAGCGACTCGGTGCCGAGGCGGCGAATCCGAATGGCGAGATCCTCGCCGAACTCATCAAGCGCGGCGTGCAGGTAGAGCTGTGCGAAAACACCATGCAGCAAAAAGGCGTGAAGCCCGTCGAGCTGATGGCTGGCGTGAAACTCGTCGTCGGTGCCTTCCCCCGATTGATTGACCTGCAACTGCAAGGCTTCGCCTACATCAAGTTTGAGTAAGCTTCTTCCCAACCCATGAAACGTGCCGCTACCCTCCTCTGTCTCCTTGCCAGTCTCGCTTTCGCTCAAGACGCCAGCGTCAAGCCGGGCATCAATGACAAGTTCCTCGATCCGAAGCTCAACGTCGAGGAGTGGACGAAGAAGTTTGAAACCGAGAGCCGCGAGATCTTCCACCAGCGGGAGAAAATCGTCGCCGCGGCCGGTTTGAAGCCGGGCATGGTCATGGCGGACATCGGTGCGGGCACGGGGCTCTTCACACTGCGCTTTGCGCGGGCCGTCGGCGAAAAGGGCAAGGTCTATGCGGTCGAGATCGCGAAGAATTTCCTGGAGCACATCAAGGCCCGCGCCTCCAAAGCGAGTGCATCGAATGTGCAGACAATTCTCTGCACCGAACGCAGCGTGGAGCTACCGGAGGCCAGCATCGACCTCGCTTTCATCTGTGACGTGTATCACCACTTCGAGTTTCCAAGCGCCAGCCTCGCCACGTTGCACAAGGCGCTCAAACCGGGTGGCGAACTTGTGCTGATCGACTTCAAACGCATCCCCGGCGAATCGAGCGACTTCATCATGGGCCACGTCCGCGCAGGACAGGATGTCTTCGAGGCCGAAGTCATCGCCGCTGGCTTTGTGAAGGTGGATGAAGTGAAGGATCTGCTGAAGGAGAACTACTTCGTGAAGTTCCGCCGGAAGTAGATCGACGCTCATGAAATCAACCACGCTCAAAGATCTGTCATGGGTGACCGTGCAGTTGGTTCTGCTGGCGGCGCTGTTGTTCATGCCCGCTTTCGTGCTTCTGCCGTTTCTCGTGTCGATGCGCCCGCTGGGGCTGCTGGTTGGCTTCGCCGGACTGGTGCTGTCGGGCGTAGCGACCTGGCAATTGCAGGCGGGGCGCTCGCTCACGCCGATGCCTTCACCACGCGCGGGAGCCGCGTTGCTCACGAGCGGCTTGTATCGCCGCGTCAGGCATCCGGTTTACAGCGGGCTTCTCGTCTGGGCCTTTGGCATGGCGATCTCGGCGGCGAGCGGCCTGCATTTCGTGCTGTTCGGACTGCTCTGGGCCTTCTTCCACGCCAAAGCAGCGCATGAAGAACGGCTGCTCGCTCAAAAATTCAGCGGCTATTCCGAGTATGCTGCCCGCACACCCCGTTTCTTTCCTGCACTCATCCCACTCAAATGAAACACACCTTCCTTCGCCGCATCCTGCCATGGCTCATCGTGGCGGGGATCGCGGGCTTCGCGGTTTATAAACTCAACGTTAAACCTGCCGAGGTCATCGTGGCGAACGTGGCTCAAAACACCAACGCCGACGAAGTCATGGGCACGGGCACGTTGGAGGCGCGGGTGAAGACGACGGTGAGCGCCCGCATTCAGGAGCGGCTGGCGGAGGTGCTGGTGGATCAGGGCGACAAGGTGAAGGCAGGGCAACTGCTCGCACGGCTGGATGATGCGGAGATCAAGCAGCAGGTGGCCATCGCGGAGGCGACGCTGGCGGCGGCGCGGTAAACGGCGGAACGTGTGAGCGCGGACTTGGCCCGCTCGGAAGCGGTGCTGGCGCAGGCGCGTCTGGATCATAAGCGTTTGATGGGCCTGCTGGCCTCCAACGCTGTTTCGCAGACGGACACGGACAAAGCGGTCGAGGCGCTGCATGTGGCGGAGGCGGATCTGAAGCGATCAAACGCGGCTATCGCAGAGGCGCAGGGCCAGGTGCTGGTGGCGGAGAAGACGTTGCTGTATCGCAAGGAGGAGATGGCTTTCACTCAGATTCACGCGCCTTACGACGGGCTCATCATCCGGCGAGATCGCGATCCCGGCGACATGCTGGTGCCGGGCGGAGCGCTGATGGAGATCATCTCGCTGGATGAGATCTGGGTGAGCGCGTGGGTCGATGAAACGGCCATCTCCAAAGTCGCGGCGGGACAAATGGCGCGCATCGTTTTCCGCTCGGAGAGCGACAAGAACTATCCAGGCGTGGTGTCGCGCATTGGGCGCGAGACGGATCGTGAGACACGCGAGTTCCTCGTCGATGTGCGCGTGAACGAGCTGCCGAAGAACTGGACCATCGGTCAGCGCGCGGAGGTTTACATCCAAACGGAGCAGGCACGGCCATGAACCTCGCCGTCCGCGACATCCGGCACAACGCAGGCCGTTTTGTGTTCACCACGGTGGGCATCGGTCTGCTGCTCATGATCGTGATGGGCATGGGCGGCATCTATCGCGGACTCATTCATGAGGCCACGCTGCTGGTGGATCGCGTGGGCGCGGATCTGTGGGTCGTGCAGGGCAGCACGCGCGGGCCGTTTGCGGAGATCTCGCGGATTTCAGCCAGCTTGGAGGACCGTGTGCACGCGGTGCCGGGCGTGGCGAGAGCGCGGCGTTTCGTGTCGCACACCATCCAGCGCGTGCATCGCGGCAGGCCGCTGCGCATGGTGGTGCAGGGGCTTTCGTGTCCGGATGATCGTGGCGAGTGGATTCCGCTCGTGGCGGGGCGCACGCTGCGGCAGGCGCATTATGAAATGATCGCCGATGTGTCGCTGCGGCTGCCACTGGGCGAAAAAATCACTCTGGGCAAAGACTCGTATGAAGTCGTGGGACACACGAAAGGCATGGTCGGCTCCAGCGGCGATGGACTGGCGTTTTTCACCGTGAGCGATGCGCTGGCGATTCAATTCGATGTGCCCGGCGAGGCCGTGCGCCTGGAGCGAGCGGCGCGTCGTGCGCGATTGGAAAACATCGAGATCGGTCGACTGCAACCGCTGCTGCTCGACCGTGCGGCCGGGCCATCGAGCAGCATTCCCGCGCTGTCGAAGCCGCAGGTCAGCGCCGTGCTCGTCAGCCTGCATCCTGGCGCGGATGCCGCCGCTGTGCTCGCCACGCTGGGCAACTGGCCGGACATCACGGTGTATTCCACGCAGGAGCAAAAGGACCTGCTGCTCTCCGGCATGGTGGACAAGGCGAAGCGCCAGCTCGGCCTCTTTCGCGTGCTGCTCATCATCATCTCCACAATCATCATCGCGCTCATCATTTACACCCTGACCCTCGACAAGATCCGCGACATCGCGCTGCTGAAGCTCATCGGCGCGCGCAACCGAGTCATTGCCGGACTCATCCTTCAGCAGTCGCTCCTCATGGGTGCCTTTGGTTACGCCCTGGCGTGGTGGATCG
>NZ_JBILYB010000313.1:0-2964 GCF_044378005.1 Prosthecobacter sp. | reverse complement strand
CGTGAGTCTCATACTCTGACCATGCTTGTGCCACTGCGCCTCCCGCAATAGGAACGAGTTGAGCGAGGGTACGCACTGACCCTGCGATGATGGCTTTCGTATCGTCATTCATGGCATAGCGAGTTGAAGTTGTGAGGGGGTCTGACTCAATTGGATGCTTGTTCGATGAAATAGGTGGTCTCATGAATCAACTTGACGGTCTTGGCGCAGTGGGCTGAAAACATCACTTCTCTAGTCGCACGCGGCCTGACGTGAGCGGTGCAGTGGCAGCGGTGGATGCAGGAAGGAGGAAGTGACCATAGCCGCGTTTGGCATTGCCAGCCTCGTAGTCGATGATCACACCGGTGAAGCTGGAAGTCACGGCGGGGCTGCCGGATTTGAAGCTGCCCGTGTAGATGCCGGTCTTCGGGTCGATCTTCAATGTGGCTGTGCTGGAGTTGGTGGGCACGTAGACCGTGTTGGGCGTGGCGATGGTGAACGGAACGGTGAATGAGGTGAGGCCAGCTTCGCTAAAGTCCATGGTCAGATTGGCGGGTGCTCCAGTGAGGCCGAGGAAGGTATAGATGTTGTTAGGCGTGTGCTTGCCGCCGGAGAGTTCCAGCGGATGAACCAGGAACCCGCCTTTGTAGCTCCGGTCGATCACGGCGAGTGGCTGGGGGATTTTATACCAGTCAAACGCGGGAATGACGTCGCTAACGAGATCGAGTGTGGTGGCATTGATGAAGCACTCGCCCTGGAGACTGCCGGTGTTTTTGTACATCATGACATGCAGTGGGATGTGGCGGTCTGCGGTCATGATGGTGCCAAAAGTGAGGCCAGTGCCGTCAGCCGCTTTGCCCGCCCAGGTGGCGACGCCAGTCTTGCTGATCGCGAGCGTGGCGTAGCCGTCGCCCTGCGGCAGCCTGAGATCACCCGACGCTGCGCTGGTCTCGATGCCGGCGGTGTAGCCGCCCGTCTGCGCCACGTTGCTGGTCGCAGTCCATGGATTGCGCCTCGCATCAAACATAGCCTCAACACCCGTGCCAGACGGCTGGTGAATGGTCACGCCGTTCAACGTCTCATGCACAGCGATGAGCACTTCATCAGCTTCGTTGAAAGCGAGCGCCACGGGCTGATCGAGTCCATTAATGTCCACATAATCTGAGACCGCACCGACGACGCCGTTGGGATTGATCTGACGCAGCACTTTGTCGCCCACGATCAAAATGCCATTGCCGACCGTGGCGATACCCATCGGCTCGATAAAGCGCGCATTGGCCAGCAAGCCGTCGGCATAACCTTCAACGCCGGGTGATCCGGCATGAGTCGTCACGGTTCCTGTCAGCGTGACTTTGCGGATGACATTGTTGCCGCTGTCGGTCACAAACAGTGCTTTCGTCAGCGGCTCATACACGACGCCGCGCGGCGTGTTAAACAGAGCCGCGATGCCGCCGCCATCCTTGTGGCCAGCGGTGTCCGCTTTGCCCGCGAGCGTTGTGACAACTCCTGCGGGTGTGATCTTGCGGATCGTGTGATTGCCACGATCCACGACATACAGATTGCCCGCCGGATCAAAGCACAGCGCGCTGGGCAGATTGAAGCGTGCAGCCGCGCCAGTCGCGTTCGTGTTGCCGATTTGATCAGCCGTCCCTGCAAAACTGGTGACGACTCCCAGCGCGGTGATTTTGCGGATCATGGCATTGCCCGTGTCGGCCACATAGAGATTGCCCAGCGCATCCATCGCGAGTCCTTCAGGCGATTCAAACGAAGCGGCTGTGCCTGTGCCGTTGCTTTCACCAGCCACGTTCGCTGTGCCGGCAAAAGTGGTTACCGCGTCATTCGCCACCAAGCGGATAACGTGGTTGCCAGTGTCCGCTAGAAAGCCGTCACCATTCGGGCGCAGAGCGATGCCGCGCGGTCCATTGAAGAGAGCGTCTTCGACAGGGCCGTTGAGAAAGCTCGGTGTATCCGGCCCGCCCAAGTCCTGATTTCCCGTGACGATCTCAAATTCAGGATCAGTGATCCTGCCCTGCATCAAGTCATTGCCACGCACGATGTTCATCGTCAGTTCCAGATTTCCCAAAGTTGCGGGCGTGCGTTTGATCGTGAGCAGCGCCGTCGGATCATTACCCACGGAGATGTCGAGTGCGCCAACGACACTATGCTTTTGGCCTGCTAGCGTTGCAAAACCCGACACCACACCTGTGCTGGCGACGGTGACCTGTACATAGCCGCCCATACCGAAGTTCGAGAAGCTTTCACGCGACACGACACCGTTGAAGGTACCAACAATCGTGGGATCAAGCGCCTCGATCGTGAGATAGAAGTCTAACGCCGGGCCAACATTGAAGGGATTGGTGGCTTTGAAAGTGAGTTTGTTCGGGATGTAGAGACCCGTGGTTTTATTCTTCAGACTCGGTGTCGTCGGCTTGCCTTTAATGCGGCCCGTTTTCGTATCAAACGTCATGCCTGCGGGCAGGCCAACCAGCGAGAACCCAGTCGGGAAGTTGCTCGCGGTGATCATTTCATCAATCGGCTGGCTCACCGACACGGCCGCAGGCAACGGGATGGGATTCAGCACTGGCACCGCATCGACGACTTGCACCACCGTGTCCCCATTGGTGATAAAGGGATCATTGCCGGGTGTGTTTAGCGTGACGATGCAGGTGTAGTTCCCCGCATTCTCCGTGCCGATTTTCGTGATGCTTAGCGCCGCCTTGTCCGCGCCTGTGATGACGCTGAGATTGGCCTGCGTGCCGTTACTCAAAACATTGCCGGAGCGTCTCCATGAGTAGATGACCGAGACACCTGGAGCTACCGGTGCAGCGACGGTGCATTTCAGACTCAGCGCCGCGCCTTTCTTCAAAACCTGCGTTCCCTGACTCAGCGTCACGAGTCCCAGATAAGCTGACTGTGAAGGCACGGGCGGCCCGACAGGATTATCAGCCACCACGCTGTAAGCCGCCGCATCCGCCGCTTTGGTCA
>NZ_JBILYB010000234.1:0-5661 GCF_044378005.1 Prosthecobacter sp. | reverse complement strand
ATTCCAAATCCAGCGGCGGTTTCTGCGACGGCGTCTCGCGTCGAAACTTCCTCAAGATCGGCGGACTCGCCATGGGTGGGTTGTCGTTGAATGATGTGCTGCGCGCTGAGTCGGCACAGAAAACGGGCAAGTCGCACAAGGCGACGATCATGGTCTTCCTGCCAGGCGGCCCGTCGCACCAGGACATGTTCGACATGAAGCCCGACGCGCCCAGCGAGATCCGTGGCGAGTTCAAACCCATCTCCACCAACGTTCCCGGCATCCAGATCTGCGAGCACTTGCCGCGTCTCGCGAAAATGATGGACAAATGCACGCTCATCCGCTCGCTGGCCGACTGCGACAGCGGCCACGATGCCTTCCAGTGCCTCACCGGCCGCAGCGCGAAACGTCAGCCGCCTGGTGGCTGGCCGTCGATGGGCTCCATCGTTTCCAAGCTCGAAGGCAGTGTGAACCCTGCGATGCCTGCGTTCGTTGGCCTCGCACCGAAGATGGGTCACATGCCGTGGGCGCGCACGGGCGAGCCGGGCTATCTCGGTGTCGCGCACGCGCCTTTTCAGCCGAATCGCGGCGGCGGCACGGAGGACATGTCGCTCAATGGCATCACGCTCGATCGTCTCGGTGATCGCAAGACACTGCTGAACAGTTTTGACAGCCTGCGCCGCGATCTCGACGCCACCGGACTCATGGGCGGTGTGGATGTCTTCAATGAGCAGGCGCTCAATGTGCTGACGAGCCCCAAGCTGCTTCACGCGCTCGATTTGAACCGCGAAGACCCGCGCATCGTCGAGCGCTACGGCAAAGGCGAAAACCGCAACCGCGACGACGGTGGTCCGCGCCTCACCAGCCACTTCCTCATGGCGCGTCGGCTCGTGGAAGCCGGTGCGCGTGTCGTCACACTTGCCTTCAGCCGCTGGGATTATCATTCGAACAACTTCGGCCAGCTCCGCGAAGATCTTCCACTGCTCGATGCCGGACTGACCGCGCTCATCACCGATCTGCATGAGCGTGGATTGGACAAAGATGTCTCCGTTGTTGTTTGGGGCGAATTTGGTCGCACGCCTATGATCAACGCCAAAGGTGGCCGCGATCACTGGCCGCGTGTTGCCTCCGCGCTGCTCGCCTGCGGCGGCATGCGTCACGGACAAGTGATCGGAGCCACCGACAAGCATGCCGGTGAACCCACCGACCGCCCTGTCGCCTTCGGCGAAGTCTTTGCCACGTTGTATAAACAAATGGGCATCGACGTGACGAAAGCTACGCTCACGGATCTCACCGGCAGGCCGCAGTATTTGGTCGATGGCAATCTGCCGATGACGGAGCTGATGTGAGGGCCAGTCAGCCCCTCACACCCCGTCCCCGCTCCACGTCCAGGGCCAACTCGACCCGGCCCCTTCAAAAGCAATTTGCTAGCAGAAATCCCGAAGAAATGATGATTCACATTCAGCGACACACTCATCGAAAAATTGGGGTGGGATCTGTAAAAAGCAGGCTTTCAAGAATAGGCATCCCCTTCGCCCTCGGTCTGGTGGGCTTTGGGCCAGTCACGACGAGTTTCTCTCAACAAGTCTGTCTTCATGCGCCTCGGTTACTTACGGTGATACCGATGGGTGGACAAGTTGGCACGAATGTTGAGGTCAGCATCACTGGCGAAAATATTGAAAAGGTAAATGCTCTGCTTTTTTCGACACCCAAGATCACCGCTAAACCAGTCATTGGTGCGGATGGAAAATCCGTGGAGAACAAATTTCTTGTCACCATTGCGGCAGATGCACCCACTGGCGTGCATGATGCGAGAGTGCTGTCGCGCCTGGGTATTTCGGCGGCGCGCGCTTTCTCGGTGGGTCGTCTGCAAGAGGTGACTCGCGGTTTGCCAAACAATTCGGTGGAAACTGCCATGGCAATGAAACTGAACTCTGTCTGCAACGCGGCGACCACCAAGCGGTTGGTGGATTTCTATTCATTCCAAGGTGCGAAGGGTAAGCGCGTCGTCGTGGATTGCGCAGCGACAGGGATTGACTCAAAACTAACCCCGGTGGTGATTATCGCCGATGCTCAAGGACGTGATTTGCTGGTGAATCGCACGGGTGGAGTTCTCGATTTTACGCCGCCTGCCGACAGCACCTATCTGATCAAGCTTCACAGCCTAACGTTCCAAGGTGGAGTTCAGCATTTTTACAGGTTGGCGTTGCAGGAGGTTGCGGGCAATGGCCCCGTGCCGCGCCAGCCAGCCACGGCGTCAGTGAGTTCCATGTCTTGGCCACCGGAAGGCTTGGCCGCAACGGCGAAGACGAATGAAGCTGAGCCAAATAATCAGCCTGCGCAGGCAAAGAAGATGACGTTGCCTTGCGACATTGCGGGCAGTTTTTTCCCAGCGGCGGATGTCGACACCTTTGAGTTCTCAGCAAAGAAGGGTGAGACCTGGTGGGTTGAGGTTGCCTCTGAGCGACTCGGTCTGCCTACTGATCCGTTTGTTCTTGTGCAACGTGTCACCAAGATCGGAGACAAGGAGACGCTTAAGGACGTGGCCGAGCTTTATGACATCCCAAGCCCGATGAAGCCCGGCACTTATGTCCCCGCCTCCTCTTACAATGGCCCGCCATATGATGCAGGGTCCCCCGATGTGCTGGGCAAAGTTGAGATCAAAGAGGACGGAGATTATCGCCTGCAAGTGCGGGATTTATTCGGTGGCACACGCAGTGACGCGAGCAACGTCTATCGCCTCATCATTCGGCAGGCAGCACCGGATTTTAAGCTCGTCGCCTGGGCCGCGCACATCTCCGTTCGCCAAAATGATTTCGGCACCATATCCAAGCCTATCGCCTTGCGCGCTGGTGCAACGATGGCATTTGAGGTGGTTGTCGTGAGACGTGATGGATTCGATGGTGACATCGATCTCGCTATGGAAGGCCTACCTCAGGGAGTGACTGCAAGCGGTTTAAAGATTCCAGCTGGCAAGGTGCAGGGCATGATTTTCATCACCGCTGCTGAGAATGCCAAGCCCGCGTTCGCGATCGCGAAAATGTTTGGTCGTGCAACGATCAATGGTGCCAGTGTGACGCGCCCATGCCTTCTCGCCTCCATGGAATGGCCTGTGGTATACGCCCCGAGTGACTTCCCGACATCCCGTCTCGTGGCTGACGTGCCGGTGTCGGTGAGTGACTCAGAGAAGGCTCCCGTTACCATCGCAGGAAGCGAAGATAAAGTTTGGGAGGCCAAAGCCGGAGAGATTTTGAAGATACCGCACAAGCTCACATGGAGAAACGAGTTCAACGGCACTTCCGTTAAATTTAAGGCATACGGCACCTTTTTTGGGGACATGAAGGAGATGGACGTGCCCATCAAAGCCGCCACATCCGAGGCAGTTCTTGATCTTGCGGCATTAAAGACTCCACCTGGTGATTACACACTCGCATTTAAGGGTATTGGGATCACCAAATATCACCCCAACCAAGACGAGGTTAAGATGGCTGAGGAACAGCTCAAGAAAGCTGCACAGGAAGTCAAAACCCTCACCGCTGCAGCAAAAAACCTTACTGGCAAAGTCACCACTGCGCCAACCGCTGAGAAGATCGAAGCCGCCAACGCTGCGAAGATCGCCGCAGGGAAACAAAAGTTGGCTGAAGTCGCGATGGCCGACGCCACTCAACTCTTGAAGACCGTCACTGCTGCCGCCGCACCGAAGGACATCATCGATATTCTTGTATCGGAACCAATTAAGGTTTCCATCAAAGCCGCTCAAGTCGCCTCCGCAGCCACAACCCCGAGGAAATAATGCTCACAGCCCGAACACTTACCGCACGTTGCATCTTTGTGGGCTTGGCTTTGCCCGCGACATCCATGATTCATGCCGCCGAATGATTCATGCCGCCGATCTCGATTTTATCGGGATGTGTATCAATTCCTCAAAGCCAACTGCATCTTGTAGCAGCCCTCACACCCCGTCCCCTCCACGCCCAGGGCCAACTCGCCCCGGCGCCCTCAAAAGCAATTTCCTAGCAGGTAATGGCGCTCTCTCGCTCAAAGATGCTTCTTCACAAACGCCCATGCCGACTCGTCATGAAACTCATGGCGGCCTTCAAAAACGAGATGCTCAAAGCGATCTGTGATTCCTAGCTTCTCATAATAGCTTCTCGAGACAGGTGCCAGAACTTTCCCTGGTTCACGATGATCATTATCATCCGTGCTGCCAGCCTGAATCTGTAGAGCACGCGGACAAATCAGTGCCGCCAAATCCGAGTCACGGAACAAGGCAAAGCGGTCCTTGAATTTGAAATCACTTGGGACTGAAAGTTCATCGCGCTCATAGCGGCCTTCCTGAACCCCATAATAGCAGCTTGAGACGGACACCTTGATGCGTGGGTCCAGTGCCGGCGTTACCTGTGTATAGTAGCCTCCATAGGAGAGCCCTACCATGCCGACACGCTGCGGATCAACTTCCGGCCGTGTTAGGAGAACATCGATGCTGCGGGTGATCTTGGCGATCTCCACCGCAGTGAGGCTGGTTCCCACGAGTCTCATGCGCTCATCAATCTGCCTTCTGATGTCCTTGGGGTAACCATCTGCGGAAAACAGATGCTGTGGGGCAAAGACAACATAGCCGCGCTTCACACCGCCGCGCACCATGTCGTGATAATTCGCACCGCCATTGAACAAGGCCACTTCGGGTGATCCGCCACCGCCATGCATGGAGATGATCAGTGGAGCCTTTCCCTTGAGCTCTTTCGGTACAATGTAGATGCCCTCCGCGTGAACACCCGCCACCACTGGGATAGATGCACGGTAATAGGTGCCAATGCTGTCTTCACCGATCTTGTCAAAACTTGGAGCATCCTGTGCGGCCGCACCTGGAGGTGGATAACCAATGCTCTCAGCGAAGAGTTTGCGATAATCCTGCGTGGACTTCTCATAAGCCGCTGGCGAGGCGAAATCAGGCCGGAGCACAGTTCGCAGGCGACTGTCATCATTCTTCAGCGCGATGATGTATTCATCCAACTCCTTCGCCTGCTGCGTGCGGAGAGGGTTGGAAGAGGCGACAACTTCTTCATAATAGGGTGATGGAGGTCTGGTAGATTTCTCTTCGGCTGCGGCAATGGTCAGCAAGAAAAGAATGGAGTAAGCGGGGAGCAGTGTTGTATTCATCATGATCATTACGGGTGAGTTACACATGGATTGCACTCCATATGACCCTGGTTCATCGAAATATTTTATAGAGATGTCCTCAGCGCCGCGAATCAAGTCGCAGCCATCCTGTCCATTCCCGCTTGATTCGGGTGGACGCCGTCGGGCCATAGATCATCCGTGGTGATCGCGGCGTGCATGTCCACGAAGGTGATGCGTTTTCCGGCGGCCTTCTGCGCGGCGACAATGGCGGGCAGCGAGGCGTTGTAGGCGTCCACTTTCTCCCAGCCTGCGCGTTGTGCTTTCTGCGGGAGGATGGTGGCGACGAAAAGATGCGCGTCGCTCACTTCACCGATCGTGCGTATGAGTTGGTCGCGCGCTGGCGCATCGAAGCCGTTCGCGCCAGTCAGCCCCCTCACACCCCGTTCCAGCGCCACATCCAGAGCCAACTCGCCCGGCCCCTTGAAAAGCAATTTCTCCGCCGATCAACTCGGCTGAAACCCAATCCTCCTCCGGTTCTTGCTCTTCTCCCCCGAGTGCTCG
>NZ_JBILYB010000110.1:0-20335 GCF_044378005.1 Prosthecobacter sp. | reverse complement strand
CTCGCGCGCCAGCGGCTCCAACGATGATCCATCCACACTCATCCCCGCCAGAAAGCGTGCCTCATCATGAGGTGCCGCCGCGTGGGCAGAGGCAAAGCCGAACATCAGCGAAAAAAGAAGAATGCAGGACTTCATGACAGGTCCGTTTCCATACCGGAACGCCTACGTGTGATCAATCAACATTGCTGTCCCCCCTCCAGCGCCCCAGCATGTTGGAGACCTCACACCACCGGCTTGCGGGCGATCACCTTCATCTCCCCGATGTAGAGCGGCACGATCCACTGGCGAAGTTTTCGCGGCAGGATGACCGAGGCCAGCTTCATCACGCGATAGATCAGCGGATTGAACTCGATGAACTGCGTGAGCCCGTAATCATAAGTCAGCGGTTTGAACGTACGGCTCACCACCACCGGCTCCAACCCGACCTTGATCATCAGCGCGCGGATGATCTCATGATCAAAGTAGTGCAGATGCTCCTCCGGAATATAAAACCACCAGCGCGCGCCCATCAGCCGGGCATAAAGGCTCGACTTGTCCGGCATGGTCAGCGCCGCGTGGCCACCGGGTTTCAGGCGGGCGACGATGTCTTGTAAAAACGTCAACGGATCCAGCACATGCTCCAGCACATCAAAGGCCGTGATGCAGTCAAAGTCCGGTCCGGCGGGCACTTCCTCCAGCGCTCCGCAGCGCACAGGCAGTCCGGCCTCCACCGCCTGGGCCACCGCCACACGGGAGAGTTCCACCCCTTCCGCCTGCGCTCCCAGCGCCGCCGCTTCGCGGACAAAGACACCATTTGCGCAGCCCACATCCAGCCACCGGCCCTGCGGCCTGATCCAGGGCGTGATCTCTTTCAGCCGCTGCCTGGCCGTCATCGTCTTCATCTGCTCCGCAGACGTAAAGGTCTGATACATCCCACTGTCGAACTGCGCATCATAGTAACTCTGAAGTTCCTCCAGCGTAGGCAGAGGCACCTGCATCTCCAGACCGCATTTCTGGCAGACCCAGAACTGGCGGCCCTTCTTTTCAAACAACCAACGCAGTGGATTTTCCCCGCAGAGCGGACACGTGGCATTTACACCGGAATGAATAGCAGACATCGAGTACGCTCCACTCACTCTCAGATTCTGGCAAATGCCCAGTCCCTCAGGAGCAAAAGAATCACGGAACCACTCACTCCAAGACGCTTAGTGCCACGGCCGTCGCGCCTTGGGGTCTGAAACCAAAAGTGTGTGATGCAATAACCGTGGCTCCTCCTCGCTGAAGAGAAACAATTCCTGTCCAAGATTTCTCCCCCCGTGTCTGTATTAGCCGATGATGACTTCCCTTCCACACCACGAGACTCTCACGAATCGTCGCGACTTCCTGCGCCGCGCTGGCGGTGGCTTTGGGGCTTTGGCGGCGGCGGCCATCCTGGGCGAAGACTCCGCCATGGCAGCGCTCGGCGATGCCGGGGGCGCGGCTGGCAACCCGATGTCCGCGAAGCTGGCGCATCGCATGGGCAAGGCGAAGAGCGTCATTTTCCTCTTCATGGAGGGCGGCCCTAGCCATCTCGATCTCTTTGATCCGAAGCCGCTGCTGCGTCAGCTCGCCGGCCAGCAACTGCCGCCCAGCTTCGGCAGTGTGATCACTGCGATGGGTGAAAGCCGCGCGCCTTTGCTCGCTGACAAACGCGAGTGGAAGCAGCATGGCGAAAGCGGTCTCTGGATCAGCGACTGGCTGCCGCACACGGCCCGCATGGCCGATGACCTCTGCGTGATCCGCTCCTGCGTCTCCGATGGCATCAATCACGCCGGCGGTGTCTGCTCAATGAACACAGGCAGCATCTTCGGCGGTCGTCCCTCCCTCGGTGCCTGGGTGAACTACGGGCTCGGCACGATGAATCAAAACCTGCCCGCCTTTGTCGTGATCAAGGACACCGACGCGCAGGTGGTCAATGGCGTGCGCAACTGGGGCAGCGGCTTCATGCCTGCTGTGTATCAAGGCACGAATTTCGAGCCCGATGGCACGCCCATCGCGAATCTCAACGCGCCGAAAGGCATCGGCCAGGACCGCCAGTTGGCGAAACTCTCCTTCCTCGACAAACTCAACCGCGACTTTGGTCGTGAGCGTACGGACAACACGCAGCTCGACGCCCGCATCAAAGCCTACGAGCTGGCTTTCCGCATGCAGTCCCAGGCTCCCGAAGCCGTGGACCTGAACAAGGAATCTGCGGCGACGAAGCAGCTCTACGGTATCGACGATCCGAAGACGGCCACCTTTGGCCGCAATTGCCTGCTCGCGCGCCGCCTCGTGGAGCGTGGCGTGCGTTTCATCCAGCTTTACTCCGGCTCTGGCAGCAAATGGGACGCGCATGACAAGATCGAGGAGAACCACACGAAGTATTGCGGCGAGACAGACAAGCCCGTGGCCGGTCTGCTCATGGATCTGAAAGCACGCGGACTGCTCGACGAAACACTCGTCATCTGGGGCGGCGAGTTTGGCCGCACGCCGATGAGTGAGAAAGGCGATGGCCGCGATCACAACCCCACGGGCTTCACCATGTGGATGGCGGGCGGAGGCATCAAAGGCGGTCAGGTAATCGGTGCCACCGACGATCTCGGCCTGCGTGCTGCGGACCAGAAAATGCACGTCCACGACCTGCACGCGACCATTCTACACCTCATGGGCATCGACCACACGAAGCTGGTCTATAAATACAAAGGCCGCCCCGAGCGCATCGACATGAATGAGGGCAATGCCTTCACGAAAATGAAGATGACGTGAGACGAGCGGGAGGGCGCTCAACCTGCATTATCAGGCATTCGTGATGCGGATTTCTTGAAATGCACGGGAACCCGGACGAAGTGAGATTTTCCCACCCTCATGGCCACGCTCAAAGTCCGCAAACTCAAGTCCTTCCCCGCCGAGATCTCTGTCCCTGGAGATAAAAGCATCAGCCACCGTGCCGCAATGTTCGCTGGCATGGCGAATGGCACAACGGTGATCGAGGGCTTCCTGCCCAGCGAGGACTGCCTCTGCACGGTGAAGGCGATGGAGGCGATGGGCGCAGTCGTGGAGCCTCTGGAAGAACTCGAAGGCGTGGGCCTGGTGAAGATGGCCATCACGGGCCATGGACCGAAGCTGAAGGCACCGACGGGGCCAATCGACTGCGGAAACTCTGGGACGACCATCCGTCTGCTCTCGGGGATTCTGGCAGGCCAGGATTTCACGGCGGAGATGATCGGTGATGCATCGCTCTCCAAGCGTCCGATGAAGCGCGTGGCGGACCCGCTGGCGCTGATGGGCGCAAAGGTGGAAGGCCAGGGCGAGAAAATTTGCGCACCGCTGCGCATCACAGGCAGCCCGTTGAAGCCGATCACTTACACGCTGCCCATGGCGAGTGCGCAGGTGAAGAGCGCCGTGCTTCTGGCGGGGATGTTTGCACCGGGCAAGACGACGGTGATCGAGCCAGTGGCGACGCGGAATCACACGGAGCGGATCATGAGTCATTTCGGCGTGAAATGGTTGCGCGATGGCAATGCGATCTCGGTCTATGGCGGACAGGTGCCTCGCGCGACGGACATCGTGGTGCCGGGGGACATTTCGAGCGCGGCTTTCTGGATGGTGGCCGCTGCGGCTAGTCCGGGGCAGCAGATCACTTTGACGAATGTGGGCCTGAATCCGACCCGCACGGGAGTGATTTCGGTGTTGCTGAAAATGGGCGCGCATATCGCCAGCTACGAGACGGACAGCACGGGCGAACCGCGTGGGAACGTCGTCGTGCAAGGCGGTGAGCTGAATGCGACGGTGATCGGCGGGGAAGAGATCCCGAACGTGATCGATGAACTGCCGATCCTGGCGGTGGCGGGAGCGCTGGCACGTGGGAACACACTGATCAAGGACGCCCGCGAACTGCGAGTGAAGGAGACGGACCGCATCGCCGCTGTGGCGGAGAATCTGCGCCGCATGGGCGTGACGGTGATCGAGTATGAAGACGGGATGGAGATCATCGGCGGCGCGAAGCTGACCGGAGCGACGATCACGACGTATCACGATCATCGCATCGCCATGGCCTTTGCCATCGCAGGCATGTTTGCCGAAGGGGAGACGATCATCGAAGGCAGCGAGTGCATCAACACGAGTTACCCCGGCTTTGAACTCGATCTAGCGCTCTTCCAGAAGGCGGATGCAGGAGTGGCTCCGATCCGGGTGCTCTCGCGTGTGCCTCGGGATGTGGCGAGCCGTCTGCGCGAGGGCTGAGTTTACTCGGGCGACCTTCAATACACGATCTGCACTTCGTCTCCGACATTGCAGATGCCGAAGAATTTCCGCGCCTTGTCGTATGGGAGGCGGATGCAGCCGTGTGAGGCGGGACGCCCGGTGACGTAGCCGCTGTGCAGGCCGATGGCGCTGCAATTCAGCCTCATGAAGAAGGGCATGGCGACATGGTAGAGAGTGGAGGTCCAGGAGCGGTGTTTGTCCGTGATGACATAGCGGCCAGCAGGAGTTTTGTAGCCTTCCCGACCCGTGGAGACTGGGCAGGTGTCGATGATCTGGCCTTCTTTGGTGACCCAGGCACGCTGCTTGGAGAGGTCGATGGTGACGAGGATCTGCGGCTCGGACTCGGGCTGTCTGCCGAGGATGATGCGCATGAGGAAAAGATAGCCCTGGTTGGCTGCGAAGTTGATGGGGTAACGGTGATACCGGGTGGTACACTTCGACGTGCTGGCACCCCAGCGCAGAAGTTCCGCCGCACCTTCGACATCACCACGAGCGGAGCAGGCAATCAGGGGGGTGACACCACGATCACTCTCCATGGCATTCTTGAGATCTTTGATGGTGACACGGTCCAGCAGAGCCTTGGTGATCGGTGTGGAGAAGCGGATGTTGGGATCAGCCCCAGCAGACAGCAAGGCGCGGTAGATTTCGGTGCCTCGGCGCAGTGAGGCAAGAGGGAGGGGCGGCTGCTTCTCAAACCCAAGCTTGGTGACATCCGCACCACCATAGAGGAGAGCGCGCACGCTTTTCGCCGCGCCATAACGCACCGCGGCGCAGAGGATAGTGTCGCCGCCGGGGGTGGGCTCGTTGACATCGGCACCGTGGGAGATGAGCTCACCCACCCACTCATCATCATCGAGAAGCGCGGCGTAGTGCAGCAAAGGCAGTCCGCCGATTTCAGGGATCTCCGTGCGGAAAAGCATCTGCACGTCATCGTGCAAAGCCGTCCACTTCCAGGGTTCTGGGGCTGGCTTGGCAGGAGCAGCGGGCTTGGGGGCCGGAGTTGCCGCCATTGGCGTAGGAGTGATTGAAGCAGCGGCTGGTTGAGTGTTTGCTGTGTCGAGTTTTGCGGCCGGTGAAACGGCTGTCGAAGAGGGCGCAGTTAAAAGATTCTCCGGCTTTGTCGGCTGCACATGACTGGTGGAGAGCGGGCTTGGCACCTGAATTGCCGTAGGATTCGCGCGCACGGAGTCGTGACCATAAAACAAAATCGCTGCGACGAGCACTCCCACCGCCACGACAGCCATGAAGAAGCCGTAGAAAATCGACAGCAACTCAGTGAGGAATCTTTGAAACCATGTGGTTTTCCGGGTCATCGGGGCGCAATCATTAGCGGCATGCAATCATGAGTCGAGCCACTATTTGCATCCGATGAAGGCTGATTGCATGATGTCTTCTCATTCACGATAGAACCCAGCCATTTCGTTATATTTAACAACCATGAAACTCACTGACATCCGCATCATCGACGCCTCGGTCTATTTCCTCCCCGTGAGCATGCGGGTGCCACTGAAGTTCGGGCCTGAGACGGTGACAAATGCCGTTTGCCTGCGGGTGAAAGTGAGCGTGCAGGACCGCAGCGGACGCACGGCGGAAGGCTGGGGCGAGACACCGCTGAGCGTGTCCTGGGTCTGGCCCAGCACTCTGAGTGTGGAAGTGCGGACACAGCGTATGAAGGACTTCTCCATCAGTCTGGCGAAGAAACTGGTGGCGAGCGGTCTGGAAGGTCACCCCATGGAGATCGGGGCGGACTTCATCCACGGTCCGCTGGCAGAGACTTTGAAAACGGCGAACATGGAAGCGGGTGGCCCGGAGATGCCTTATCTAGGCTCGCTGGTGGCTTTCAGCGCCTTCGACATCGCCGTTCATGATGCCTTTGGCAATCTGCTGGGTCGTGATGTGTATGAGACCTACGGGCCGGAATTCATGACGCGAGATCTGAGCGCCTATGTGCAGGCGGAGGAGGGCAGCGGCATCGATTTCCGGGGGAGGTTCCCTCAGGATTACTTCTCTAAAAACGTGCCAACGAAACTGCCCGTGTGGCATCTCGTCGGCGGTGTGGATGCACTGGAAGCTTCCGACCTCACGGGCAGCGAGCCGAACGATGCTCACCCACTCCTGCTCGCCGACTGGGTCCAGCGGGATGGCTTGAAATGCCTGAAGGTAAAGCTCCGCGGCACCGATGCTGCGTGGGACTATGAGCGCATGGTGCGCGTAGGGAGGATCGGCTTTGCGAATGGCGTGCGCTGGCTCAGTGCGGACTTCAACTGCACGGTCAAAGATCCCGCCTATGTGAACGAGATCACGGATCGTCTGCTGGCCGAAGAACCGGAAATTTACGCCCGCACTCTGTATGTGGAGCAGCCCTTCCCGTATGATCTGGAGGCGCACATGATCGACGTTCGCAGTGTCTCAGCACGCAAGCCGCTCTTCCTGGATGAGAGCGCGCATGACTGGGAGTTTGTGCGTCTGGGTCGCCGCCTGGGCTGGAGTGGTGTGGCCCTGAAGACCTGCAAAACACAAACGGGCGCGCTGCTCAGTCTCTGCTGGGCCAAGGCCCACGGAATGCCGCTGATGGTGCAGGATCTGACAAACCCAATGCTGGCCATCATCCCGCATGTGCGTCTGGCAGCTCACGCTGGCACCATCCAGGGCGTGGAGTGCAATGCGATGCAGTTTTATCCAGATGCCTCAGTCATCGAGGAGCGCGTGCACGCCGGACTCTACCGCCGCCGCGAGGGCGTGGTGGACCTCAGCACACTGGGTGGCAGCGGCTTTGGCTACCGTGTGGCAGAGATCGGGCGTGAGTTGCCAAAGCCGAGTGACGGATGATGCAAACCGGCCATCATTCGTGACAAATGATTCACTGATCCTGACAAATACCTTGCGAGATTGGCCTTGCCGAAACGCTGCAAAGTCATGATCTTAAGCTAGTGCGGAGTGCCCAACCAGCTCTGCCACTTATCGCTAACCTGAGCCAGAATCTTATGAAGACAAACTCCACCCTGCGTCTGCTGTCCATGATCCTCCTGGCTGCGGCACTCATCAGTTGCCAACTGCCACCGCGCTACGCCATGCGTGAGATTCAAAGCAAGGGCCTGTTTAACTACCTGAACAGCGACTACAGCACGGTTTCACCCAGTTACTATGCTTCCGCCGCACCGTTCCAGCTTCAGCGCCCGTATGCCGAGCCGCGTCCGGTGAACCCGATCCCCTACCGCTCCACCTACCACACGAATCGTAACCTGAAGGCCGACTACAATCGCGTCCCCTACCGCCCGAAGACGGTGGCTCGCTCCTCCTCATCCAGCAAAAAAAAATCCACTCCGTCCCCAGTCGCCAAGGCAGGATCTGATCTGCCGCCCAGCCTCGCCAACACGACCCCGAAGAAGGAAAGCCCAAGCCCGGAAGTCACCAAGATCCCCGCCGAGAGCCTCCCCTACGGCACATCGGTTTCAGGACGTCCTGGGATGGTCACCAGTCCATTTGCTCTCAAGCATCAGTTGGTGGACGTGAGCGGACTCGCCCCCGGAGATGCGGTCAAAGATCCCTATTCGGGCAAGCTCTTCCGTGTGCCGCCCACTCAGCAGGCTGCCGACAAGCCTAAAGCGAGCGAAGCCCCGTCCCCTGAGCCCAAAGAATCTCCCAAACCCTCAGCTCCCGTGGAAGAAGCGGCTGCTGGGGACACCAAACCGAGTCCCAAGCCCTGATCGCTTCGACTCCCGACTCCTCTGACAAACCCGGCAGCTCATCCCTGCCGGGTTTTTTGTGCCTTTGCAGCGCCGCATTCCTCTGAATGAATGGGAGCTTGGGGCGCGTGGTATGTAGCCCCCCGCATGTCATCCTTTCTGTCCCGTCATCCCATCCTCCGTCTCGTGGCCTCGCCGCAGCATCTGTGGCGCACCATGTCCCTGGGACTGAAGAGCATCTGGCTGAACAAGCTGCGCTCATTCCTCACGGCCCTCGGTGTCATCTTTGGCGTCGCTTCGGTGATCGCCATGCTCGCCATCGGTGAAGGTGCCAGCCATGAGGCGCAGGAGCAGATCCGCCGCCTCGGCAGCCAGAACATCATTCTCGAAAGCGTGAAACCGCCAGACGGCCAGGGTTCGGGTGCCGAGACACGAAGCATGGTCATCGAATACGGCCTCACCCTCCGTGACATCCAGCAGATCCGCCAGACCGTGCCGGAGATTGAGGTCGTCGTGCCCTCGCGCATCCTGAGTGAAAACATCTGGAACTTCGACCGCAGCGTGGACGGGCAGATCCTCGGGGTGCTGCCCATCTACCCACAAATGCGCAACCGCCAGATGCAGAGCGGACGCTTTTTCAGCGATCTGGAGATGGAGGGCAAACTGCCCGTGTGCGTGATCAACGAAAGCGCTGCCACCAAACTCTTCCCCCTGTCCACCCCCCTGGGGAAATCCATCCGCGTCAAAGGCTACTACTACAACATCCTCGGCATCATCCAGAACGAAGGCGCACGCGTGGAGGAGAGTGCCATCAAGTCCGCAGACGCGCAGATCTTCATCCCCTACACCACGCTGATGGATCAGTATGGCGAGACCTTTTTCCGCATGAGAAGCGGCAGCTTCGAGGCCGAAAAGGTCGAGTTCCATGAGGCCGTCGTGCGGGTCAAAGACGTGAACCAGGTGGAAAGCCGCGCCGAGGCCATCCGCCAGATCCTCACCACCAATCACAAAAAGGAAGACTGGCGCATCATCGTCCCCGTGGAGTTGCTGCGGCAGGCAGAGCGAACGAAGCAGATCTTCAGCATCGTGCTCGGCAGCATCGCCGCCATCTCCCTCGTCGTCGGCGGCATCGGCATCATGAACATCATGCTCGCCAGCGTCACTGAACGCACCCGCGAGATCGGCATCCGCCGTGCCATGGGCGCACGGCAGGCGGACATCGTCGTGCAGTTCCTCATCGAGACCGTGCTGCTGTCCGGCGCCGGTGGGGTGATGGGCGTCGTGCTTGGCATCGCCATCCCCATCGCCGTGCAGCACTTCGCCGGAGTCACCACCGTGGTGAAGTTCTGGTCCCCTGCCCTCGCCTTCCTGATCTCCGTCATCACCGGCATCGCCTTCGGCATCTACCCCGCACGTCGAGCGGCCATGATGAATCCGGTCGAAGCACTCCGGCACGAGTGATCACGGACGCGTGAGACTCACGGCCACGTGATCACAGCCGGGAAGGATGCGTTTCCGCAACTCGATCGTCACGCGCCCGGCACCAAATTCATTCAAAAGGCAGGCCGCCATCTCTGCCGCGAGCGTTTCGATGAGCTGCCTCGGCCTTTCAGCCGCGAGGGCCCGCAGGCGCAGCGCCACAGCGGCGTAATCCACCGTCGAGGAAAGCTGGTCCTGCATCGTCTCAAAGCGCGTCGGCACGGTGAAGGAGACATCGGCCTGAAGGGTCTGCCAAGCAGCGCGTTCCTCCTCAGGCACGCCGATACGGACGGGCAACTCCAAGCCGCGCAGATGGATGTTATCGGAGGTGTTCATCTCAAAAGATCAGCGCTTTTTACCGCCGTCGCGCTCACGTTTGATCTTCTCGAAGCCCATCTGGATGAAGGTGAAGTCACGGCAATGTGCCTTGGCATCTTCCAGCGTGATGAAGTCATAGCTGAGAAGGTGCAACAAGCTGTCGTCGATGGTGTGCATGCCGTCACGTCCACCGATCTGGATGAGGCTGGGAAGCTGCTGGAGGCGCTGATCGCGGATGCAGGAAGCGATGGCGTTATTGATCATCATGACCTCGGAGGCCATCACGCGGCCCTCTCCGTCCGAACGGCGGATCAGGTGCTGGCAGACGATACCGCGCAGGCAGTGACTGAGCTGCGAGGCCACGTAGTCCTGCTGCTCTTTCGGGTAGCTGTCCAAAATGCGCGTGATGGTGGAGGGCACATCCGTGGTGTGCAGTGTGCTGATGACCAGATGACCAGTCTCCGCCGCCGTCAGCGCCGTGCGCATCGTCTCCAGATCGCGCAGCTCACTGACGGTAATGACGTTCACGTCCTGCCGCAGCGCGCTCTTCATCGCCCGGGCAAATTCATGCGTATCAAACCCGACCTGACGCTGGCGGATGAGGCTGTGCCCGTGCTGGAAGACGAACTCGATGGGATCTTCGATCGTGACGATGTTGCAGGAGCGCTCGCGAGCGATCTGCTGGGTCATGCTGCAAAGCGTCGTGGTTTTACCGCTGTTGCTCACGCCCGTGATGAGGATGAGGCCATCGCGAATCTTGCACATGCCTTCCACGGTCGGGCCATGGCCCAGGTTCGCCAGATCCGGGATCACATCCGGGATGTAGCGGAAGTTCCCCTCAATGCGGCCCATGCAAAAGCAGGCGTTGCCACGGAAGCGCCCGAGGTTTTCCACCTCGATGGCGAAGTCCAGCTCCCACTCCTGCTCCAGCTTGGACCGTTGCGTGTCCTTCAGACCGCCGAGGATCAGTTCACGCACATCATTGGAGTCCAGCACCTCCTCCGTCACAGGGGTCATCCGCCCGTGCAGACGCATCGTCGGCGCAGCGCCGGGGGAAAGATGGAGGTCGGAAGCCCCGGCCTGCATGGCCATGGCGAGGTATTCGATGAGATCGTATTGGCGCATAAGAAAATGGAGGCCGCAGTAAATCGGTTGCCCTCAGTTATGTCGAGTCGCGAAAAATAAATTCGTAGCGCCACGGAGACTCCACCGAATGACCTGCGCGATCAGATTCTTGTCCCAGGCATGACATGACTCGTATCCACGATTGCAGCAGCGTGACCACACGCCATTGCTACCCGTACCCAGTCATGTCCCCAGCCGAACGCATCGCCCATCTCCGCCACTCCATGCCCGCCGAAGGCATGTTTCGGGACAAGGAATGGGTGCTCTCCCCCGAGGCCTTCCCTCTCAATGCCCCGACCCTTTCGCTCATCGAGTCTCTCGGTCCCGCTCTTCGTGCCTTCCAGCGCGCCTGCAACAATCTCTACTTCACCAGCCTGGAGCAGCCCGATCTCGCCTGGGTCGCCCGACTGCTCGACCAGGGCAAACCCGCCCGCGTCGTGCAGCTCAGTCGTCATGAGCGCTGGCGGGCAGACCTGCCCAGCGTCCTGCGTCCCGACCTCGTCCTCACCGAAGATGGCGTAGCGATCTCCGAGCTTGATTCCCTGCCCGGCGGCATCGGTTTGACCGGCTGGCTGGGAGAAACCTACGCCACCATGGGCCAAAGCGTCATCGGTGGCCGCGATGGCATGGTCGCAGGCTTCGCCGCCGCCTTTCCGCAGGAGGACATCCTCATCTCCCGCGAGTCGGGCGACTATCAGCCCGAGATGGAATGGCTCGTCGGCAAGCTCAACGACAGCTCCAGCAGCCTGCCTCGCCGCGTGATGAATCCCTGGAATCTCACCCCGAACGAACTCCACGGTAGCAGCATCTACCGCTTCTTCGAGCTGTTCGATCTCGACCACGTCGATCTCTCCTTTGAGATGCTACGCATGGCCGAGCACGGCGAGCTTCAGTTCACTCCACCGCTGAAAGCCTTCCTCGAAGAAAAACTCTGGCTCGTGCTTTTCTGGTCTCCCCAGCTCCAAAACTTCTGGCACTCCGCACTGAGCACTGAGCATTTGGCACTTCTGAAGCGCTGCATCCCCGAGGGCTGGGTCGTCGATCCCGCCCCGCTGCCTCCCCACGCCGTCCTCCCCGGACTCGACATCCACTCCTGGGATGAAGTGAAGCGCTTCGGCAGCAAGCAACGCGAGCTCGTGCTGAAGATCAGCGGCTTCTCCGAGATCGGCTGGGGCTCCCGCAGCGTCTCCATCGGCCACGATCTCTCCCAGGAAGAATGGGCCAAGGCGCTCGATGAAGCACTGGTCAGCTTCCCCACGAATCCCTTCGTGCTCCAGCGCTTCCACAAAGCCAAAGTCGTGCAGCATCCCGCCTGGAATGAAGAGCGGCAGGTCAGTGCCATGATGAAATCTCGCGTTCGTCTCTGCCCCTACTACTTCGTCCCTCAGGGCACCGAGGAAATCCAGCTCGGCGGTGTGCTCGCCACCGTCTGCCCGGCGGATAAAAAGATCCTCCACGGGATGCGGGATGCGATGATGCTGCCGTGTGTCGCTCACTGAGTCAGCGCAGCCAAGCTTCTTCGCCTACTCGCAGTGTGGAACGGCGAGTAAAACCGCCGAAGTTTCTTGAAGGAACCAACGGCGGCTCATGATCTTCCGAGCAGCGGGTTACTTCGCCTTCTTCACCTTCTCAGGCAGGCCTTGGCCGGGCTTGAGATCGAGATTGGCGACCATGTCCGCCTCCGTCACTTCCGAGGCCACACCAGCGGCAGGCACGTCTGCCTTGGCTGACCAAAGGATGGCGTTGAGCACGAGTTTGCGCTGATCGTTGTTCGCCCAGCCTTTGTGGAAATGACCGCCGGTGAAGCCGAAACCACGGCCACCGCCCTCACGCTCTGCCGCCCAGGCGACGTGCTGCTTTTCCTTGTTCTTCACCGACTCACGCACCGCAGGGTTGCCGCTGTGATGGCCATCCGGGCGGCTCATCGTCGAGTCAGGAGCCACATCACTGAGGATCGGTGTCACGCCCTTCATGCCTGCACGGAAGCGCATGTAGAAGTACCATTCGTCGTTGGTGGCAAAGGGCTTCACGCCGCTGCTGATCGGATGCGCGGGGAACTCCTTGAAGTTCGCGTCCCAGTGCGGGTTGACGCTCCAGTTGATCTCAAAGCAGCCGCCCATCCAGTCGATGAATTCCTTGTTCCCCTTCTCGATCGTCGGCTCCACCGCGTAATGCAGCGTCACAAAGCCGCAGCCGCGCTTCATCTCCACATCGAGCTGGGCCAGACGGCCTTCCTGAAGCGCGGGATGTCCGCCACCACCGTCGGAGTAAATGACCACCGTGTCCGCTTTCGAAAGCTCTTCCTGCGAGGGCCACTCGCCATTGAGGTGATACTTGATCTCCACCTGCTCCCCAGCGCCCTGCTCAAGGCATTTCTTCAGCAGTTGGATGCCCGCATTGTGCTCATGCTGACCAGGGCCATGCGAAGGCTTCCCCGCGATCATGACGATGGATTTCTTATCCGCGGCAGAGAGCGGGGTCAGGGCCGCCAGAGCAAAGGCAGCGAGATTAAAAAGGATGGGCTTCATGGATGGAGTTGGAAACGGTAAAACCGTGGCAAGCAAACGCCCGCTGACCAGCCGCCATTTCAAAGATGCCGCGTCTTCCCCTCTCCGCATCTCCGCTTCTCCGCAGTCATTTTGTTGACCAGAATCAGCCGCAGATTCAGGGAAGCCACCGATATTCTTTCCCAACTCAAACCATCGGCGGTTTTCCTGAATCTGTGGCAAAAGCTGATCAATCTGGCCTTAAACTCAATGGTGCTGCACCTCATCCCCGAGTTGAAAACTCGTTCTACGCCCGTCTCATGAACCCGGCAAGGTTCACCGCCTGTAGGCCGTAGGCCTGCTCAACCTTGGTAAACCCGTCGCCGAAGTCGTCCAAGAGTTGGAGGTCCCCGCGCACGGTGATTTTCCCATCCTCGTGCTGCGGCATTTCCGCCAAATACAGCGAGCGCACAAAGAGCACGTCGCCCTGCTGCTCGACGGCACCGCCCTTTTTGTCTTTCTCACCGCTGGCTGGCACGGGTGACATGCGCCACTCGCCGGCCCAGCGCAGGCTGGTGGGCAGTTTCACATCGAGGCGTGTGCGGATCATCGGATTGCCCTCGGGAACGGAAGCGTAGGCGTGCCAACCATCGCGGATTCTCATGCGCACGACGAGCGTCATGCGGTCGCCAATCCCGACATACGACAGGTCGTTCGCCGTCGCGAAACCAGCGGCGACTGAAACTGGCGCGGCGTCTGTGGTATTTGGCTGGACGAACGCCGCGACGACGTTGCGCACATAGTCCTGCATCGGCCCCGCACCTGCCGGACCGGTGAAAAAGCGGTAGCCGTAGGAGTCGGAGAAGTAGAGCTGCTTGCGGTTTGCCTTCAGCCAGTCGCTCCACTCGGCCTGCCCGTCGAAGGCGAGGCCGGTGTAACGCGTGAGCACGCGCCGGGCACGGGCAGAAGCGGATTCATCGTCGAGCTGGCTGATGCATTTTTCCAGCAGGCGGATGTCATTGTTGGGGATTCCGAGTGCGCGGACGTCCTCATCTATTGAAAGCGCGGAGGTGCCCGGCGGCACCCAGATGAAGCTCTCCTGGCCCTCGTAGATCGCTTTGAGTTTAGCCTGATCCCTGTTGGTTTGCTTGATCACCTCATCAGGAACCCATTCGGCCAGCAATTGCGGCGTGAAATAGGGTGAGTCAATAGCCCCCATCGCGTCACCTCGGTGCTTCACGCCTCGACGCACGGTCTGCACGGCACCATCGAACTGCTTCATGTAAACGATGGTGTTCACGAACACTCGGCGGGCCTCCTCGGTCATGATGCGCGGATCACCCGCCGGCCCCCAGTGGAAAATATTGGCCTCGCGCGCAAGGGCGATGCCGTGATCGCCTTTAAGGTTGATGCCGCCGGAGATGATCTCGGAATCCTCCGCCTCAAGGAGATGCTCACCGCTCACCACCAAGCCGGGCAGGAAAGGCTCGCTAACCATCAGCGGTGCGTGGACGGTCCACGACCGCACAGGCCGCTGGGTTTCCAGATCAATCTCGTCCACGAGCGTCGGACTCACGGGGCGCGGCCCTCGGAAGATGGCATGATCGGAGCGGAGATCGTGGAGACGGTTGTCGAGGCAGGCGCACAGCCAGTCAAACTTGGACCCGCGCAGGATGCAATTGCGCACGCCCGCCATGCCGATGGTGACGGCGGGCCGGGTGAAAGCGCGGGCCGCAGCAGCAGGAAGCCTGTCGTCCAACACGAGCACTTCCGCAGCCTGTGCTCGTTCCGCAGAAAATTCGGCCGCAGTGCAGGTATCAACCTTGGTGAACTGGCTTGAGAGGAACTCGCGGAAGGCAGCGGCGCGGGCGGTATTTTTGATCTTTCGGTCTTCGTCAGTGACTCCTGGAAGAGCCACGTGGGCTATGCCGTTGCCGGAACCCACATAGAGCACTCGTAGCGGAATCAGTGCGTCTTGAGCGGGTGCGGCGGCGAGTGAGCCGACAAAAGTGAATGGCAGGAATGCGCCGAGGGCGACAAATAGAGGTATTTTCATGGAATGGGATTCGGGGAGACTGAGAAGCGCTGAAGTTGTGCGGCAGCACGGTTCGCCATCTGCCGGAACACATAGAAAGGGACGCGACTCTGCGGTCGAACGTCATTGTCCGCCATTCGCTCGACCAGCGACCACCTGCGCAAGAGCGACTCGCTCGCTCTCAGAGATCGCGGCGCGGCGAATCCATTGCTCGGCGGCAGTTCGGCGCTGGGCACTGCTGAGGTCCACATTCGTCAATGCTTCAGCGCGGGCTTGGGAGGCACTGGCAGCGGGGAGTTTGAGAGTCCAGTCGAGCGCGGTCGCGAGCTGGCCTTTCTGGGCGAGGCTCTGGGCTACCCACACGGCGGCGTTTGCCATTAGGGCGGGATCGACGTTGCTCAGATCAATGGTGGCCAATTGGAAGGCGAAGTCTTGCTCGGGCGCGTCGAGCCATCCGCCCAAGTGACCAAGATCAGTGACCGCACTCGACTGCCATCCTGGCTGGCCATACTTCGCCATGAAAGCGATGGCTTCGGCGGGATTGTTGGAGCTGCGATTCCGCGCGAGCCGGACCATCCATTGGTTGTATTCAGGTTCCTGGCGCAGGGCGGCAAGAATGGGTGCGACCTTCGCTTCGGGTAGGTATCGCGCTCCGTAGGCGAGCTTGCTGATCCATTGCTCATTGATGGGCAGACCTTGAGCCTGAGCGAAGGCAAAGGCAGCTTCAGGATCGGACTCCATCCAGTTGGTGGCGACCGTGGAGACGAGTTCCGCGCGGTCCTCGTTGGCGAGCAGCGAGGCCACCCAGGCGGCGGCCTCTCGTGGGGACTTCCGGGTCCAGTCGGTGAGCATATGCTGCGAGCTTGCGACCTGGTCATTCACCTCCGCAGAGTTGATGAGATTTTGCAGCGCCAGCTTCGGGTCGCCATTGGCCTTGGCCTCAAAATAGGCCGCCAGTGCGCGGTCGCGATTCTTCGGGTCGGTGATGGTTTGGGCAATCGTCGTCTCGTTGATCGCAGCAGAGTTGGCACCGACTTTCATGAAGCCCAGGAGGAGATGCTCGTTGGTTGCTTGTCCGGCATGTTGCAGGGCGGCTGCGGGATCAACTTTGAGCCATTGCGCGTAGAACGGCGCCGCGCACTCCTCGGTGTATCTCGCGAGTTGGGTCTCCCTGCCGGTGCTATTCGCAGCTTTCGTGACCCACTCGGACAACTCGCTGAACGAAGTGGCCGGATCACCTGCCATGGCGAGCAGCATCTTCGCTAAGCCCGTGTCTGTGATTAAACCCGAGTTCGCGGCTTGGCGGAGTTGATCCGCGCTGAGTCTCGGTGCGAGGCCCAGGATGAGTTTGCTCCGCTCCTCGGCATCGGGATAGCGCATGACCACGCCGAAGACCTGATCTTGGCTGCCACCAGACACCATCAGCTGATACATGCCCTCGATGATCTTGCCGGTGTCCAGACCCGCAGCCTGAGTCCGCGCCCAAATGGAGCCGGGATCGTCCAGGTCTGCGACCCACAGCCGGGCGTAGTCTGCCAAGCTGGGATCGGGGCCAGCTTCCACAAACGCCGCCCACTCTTCCGGATGGCTGCGCACCCAGGGCGCGATGAAGGCAGGGAATTTGACCTTATCCGTGCCTGACACCCCGGAAATCCACGCCACCGCTTCGAGGGGTGACTCCTTTAACCAGGCCACCATCAGCGCGTTTATCAGATCAGCCCTCTCGCCTCTCGTTCGATTGTCCCCCAGGATCTGGGCGTTCGGGTGGAGTGCCACCACGCGGTCATACTCAGCGCGCGACAAGGTAATGCCCAAGGCACGCATGGTGGCGAATCGCTTCTCGCTATTCATCTCCCGGTAGATGGGAGTCCAGAGCCGCTCGCGATCATCTTTGGATAGCTTCGGTGTCTTTGCCCAAATGCGTTTCGCCTCGGCGAGCAAGCGCTCCTTCCTCTTTTGGTCGGCGGATGCCGATGCGGACCCAGATGCCGATCCCGATGTTACTTGTGACAAAGCTGAGCTTGGAGATGTCGCCGAGACCGTGGCCTGCGGCCTGGACCCAAACCATCGTGCGATCCAGGACTCCTTCGAGGCGAGATCATAGCCCGCAGCGCAGGCGGTGACGAGTAGGGCAGGCACGACGATCGTCTGGAGATTCAAGCCAAGCAGCATGGCCAGCAGCGTTGCTCCCGTCGTTGTGGTAGCACCACTGCCGATGCTGCTGAGGGCGATCTTTTGCAGCGAGGCGAGCAATGAAGCGGGCGCGGCTTCGGCCGAGGCAGCGACCATCATCGAGCTGATAGCCACACCACAGAGTAGGCCTTTGTTCTTCAGTCGTGTGCGCAGGTGATCGAGGCTTTGCTCCAGCAAACGTGAGACGGAGGACTGGCTGATGCCCAGGCGTGTGGCGATGTCTGTCTGGGTGCGGCTTTCGAGGTAGTGCTCGATGATCACCATGCGCTCGTCGGATGCCAACTCAGCCAGAGCTTCATCAAAGACTGGCTCCAGTTCCTCCCAGGTGCATTCGCGGCCTTCGCTGATGGCGCTCGCAGCGGCCTCGTAGCGATGCCTTGTGGATTCAGCGCGGACGACATCGCAAGCTCTGCGCCAGGCGACACGATGCAGCCAGGCACCGACGGACTCGGTGACGGAGCGGCCCTTGCGTGCGAGTTCCAGGAAGGTCTCTTGGGAAACGTCTTCAGCCAACGCGGCGTCGCGGGTGATGCGCCTCGCCGTGGCAAAGACCATACTGGCATGATGACGCACGATGGACTGAAAGGCGCTGGCATCGCCTGACTCATGATAGCGCTGAAGATGGAGGAGATCGGTTTGCATGGTTTCAACCTGAAGGTCGAATGCAGTTGAGCGATTATGCAGAAAAAGATGTGGGCAGCCAGACTTGTCGGTCAGAGAAAGCCTGAGACCGGAAGGATACAGCTACGTGATTTAGACTGGTTCACAAAAGTTATGCGCTTTAGCGCGGAATGGCATTGCAGGCAGGTTTGTTAACTTCTCGCCCGTGCCGACTCACCGTGCTCTTTTGCGGCGTTTGCGCGTGGCAAATCTCTGCACCAAGGGACAGAGGCCAGGAATTCATTGCGCTCCAAGATTCACCGCAAGCTTCCATGAACATGGGCAAGCATGTGATCATGCGAACCGAGGAGCAGGCGAGGCATGAACCGCTGCCTTTGCCGGATGGCCTCAGCTCTGATCAGGCAAAAGTGGTGCTCGCCGCGCAGGGCCTCCAACTGGTGCTCGTCCGCAACAGCGCAGGCAAAGTTGTCCGCATTCACTTCATTGAACGGTGACCCGATGTGAACCGACCCGCGGGTTCGGAACTGGCCAGTGCCCCTCATTGCATGTCTCACCCCCCAGCTTCGCCTTGAGCCGCTCCTGCCAGTTCTTGTGCTTTTGTTTGAAGACCTGGAAGTCGCGATACTCGTCGGGTGAGATGCGGCCGTCTTGGTCTTCGTCGATGGCATCGAAGACCCATTCGTAGCCGGGCTTGGATTGGTTCGATTCATCGCGGGAGTTCCAGCCAGCGGCGCTGGTTTCGTTGAGTTCGAGAATCTGGCGGGCATCTAGCAGGGCAAGGCGGTAGCGCAGAGCAGCACGCGGGCAGTGTGGGATTGGCGACTCCCCGTCCGAGCTTCCCGAGGTATGCCCGACTCACGTCAGTCTCGAATCTGCTGCAAGCGTCTCGGTAGCCGCGCGCGGATGCGCTCGGCGTAGTCGTGGGCTTCGTGATTGCGGGCATCTGGCATGGTGGGTCATCCCCAGAGTTCGTTGAACATGAGTTGCTTTTCGGTGGCGTTCAGCGGGGAGCGGGCGACGGCGTTCCAGGCGGTGTTGATGTCTTGCCGTGCCCAGCTTTGGGCGATGAGGGTGGCCATTTTCATGCGTTTATTTTCGCAAGGGATGCATGGAAGCAAGGCGAGCGCGGAAGCGGGGTCGTCGGGGAGATGACGATAGATGGCTTGTTCGACGGTGGGATCATTCGTGCCTGTCTCTTGATGCAAAGTGGCATGCGAGGATGGATGCGCGGGCATGTCAATGGGCTGCAAACTCAAGCCGCAGTTGGGCCTGTTTTCGCAGGGTAGCGTTGAGCCAGAGCGCGCGGCCGTCCCAGGCGTAGTCGGCGGCGGCCAGTTCGCGACCGTTCAGTTCCACGCGTGCCAGTATCTTTGGCGCACCTTGTAGTTCGAAGACGGGATGAACGCAGGGTGTTGCGGGCTTGAGGGTGAGCGAGACGATGGGCTTTTCGACGGTGAGGAGCGTGGCGCGGCGTTCGCTGTTGTAGGAGGGGCTTTGCAAGCGTGCGCCTTCAGCCTGGATCTGCGGTGGGGTGGTGAAACTGAGGGACCATTCGAGGAGGCGTGTGTCATCGGCGTCGCTGAGGCCGATGAGCCAGGCCCATTTTTCGACCTGCATCTTGCGTGTGACGCCGAGGGCATCAGGCATGTCGGCGGTGCGGCTTTCGAGGGACTGTGGGCGGCGGTGGCCCCAGGACATCATGGCGTTGTGCGCGGGGGTCATGGAGGCGAGGTCGTCGATGTTGATGCCGGTGGGTTTGCGTCGGGCGAGCGGCAGATGATTGCCCCAGTAGAAAGGCGTGACCATTTGCCCCTGGCTGTAGAACGGGCGGTAGGCGGTGGAGGGCAGTCGCTTCCATCCGGGGTTGAAGTAAATCGCTGCGAGGGACTCACGGTTGCCAAAGCGGATGCGGTAGAGCGGCGGCAGTTCGCCGGAGAGCAGCTTTTCGTAATCGCGCTCCTGATCGAGGATGGGGAACTTCAGCTCGCGCTTGGTGCCATCGCGGAAGAGCACGTCCACGAGGTTCTCCGGCAGCACGCGGAGCGGATAGGCGGCGGGCGGCGTGAGGATGAGAAGCTCCTCGATCTCGTATTCGGCCTTGGGTTCGCTTTGCAGCGTGACGGTGCGCGAGC
>NZ_JBILYB010000233.1:0-5708 GCF_044378005.1 Prosthecobacter sp. | reverse complement strand
CCAAAAACGCCGACGAGGGCGAAGGTGCGGATACCCGCGACTCGATTCTGCTCCCACTCGCGCTGCAGGCCGACGAGCAAACCCAGCCCGAGCGCGGTGCCGAAGGATTGCAGGAGTTCGCTTGTTTCAGGTAGGGCGGTTGGCATGACGACAATGTGACAAGTGGCGGGGCTTTGCACAAGACGGGTCTGCATCCTGATTGGCGTGACACTTGCGGCAGCAGCGGATTCAGCCGAGAAGACCCCGTGCCCGATCCCTCCCCCATCCCGAAGCCACGCCGCCGTTTTTGGCGATGGGTGAAGCGTCTGTTTCTTGCTGGGTTCGTGCTGATCACCTTGCTCGCGGTGTTTCATCGACCGCTCATTCTCGCGCTGCTGCGCTGGGCTGGGCCGAAGGGCGCGGCCACGCAGGGACTGCCGCTGTCCTGGCAGTTGAGTGGCTCGCTTTGGCATGATCTGGAGATCGCCGATCTGAAAACAGGTGGTGGCGAAAAACACTGGCTGCCGCGTGCCACGATCGGAAAGCTGACGGTGAACTACGATGTGCGTGCTAACTTGGAGCGAATCGTCAAAGGGGTGACGCTGCATGATCTCGATGCCGAGGTGGACCTGCGGCATCTGCCAGCATCGACGGAGATCGAAATGAAGGTGGAGAAGCCCGTGCAGCAGAAGGGCAAAGCGCCGCCGCTGGTGTGGCCGAACTACTTCGATCTGAAGAATCTGAATGCGACGGTGACTCTCGCCGATGGAAAGAGGATCGCGGTGCGTGGACTGACGCTGCAAGTCGGCGAAGGGATGCCCGGTGTCTTCGAATGCCGCGAGCTGCGAGTGGAGCCGGACGGGCCTAGTTTCGAGTCGCTGAGCGCGAAGATCGACTGGCAGCCGCGCCTGATCGTGATCCGTGATTTCACGCTGCCAAAGGATGTCGTGCTGGATGAACTGCGGCTGGATTTGAAGGAGTTCGAGGCGGGGAAGGTGGTGACTCAAGTGCTGGCCCATCTCGGCGCGGCGAAGATCAAGACCGATGCTCAGGTGGAAGGTGTGTTTGGTGAAAAGATGCACGTGCTTGCCGATGTGCAGGTCAGTGATCTGCGTGCGGCAGAGCTGCAAACGCTTGGCCTGCTGAAGGACGTGAACTTTGATGGCGGGAATCTGGTCGTGCATGTGGAGGGCGATCCACTCGCGCCGCCGCAGTTGCTAGTGACGACGAACTTTGAGGTAGCGAACATTCGCGCTGCCGGGGTGATGATCGACAAAGTGGAGATGGCTCTCGCGGTCGCGGATACCAAAGCGGAGGTCAAAACGCTGCGGGTCACACGCGGCAGCAATCGAGTCGATGTCACGGCGCAGGCGCAATTGCCCGCGAAGCTCGACGAGTGGCCAAAGATGACTTGGACAGCCGTGGCAAAGGCCAGCATCGCCGATATCTCGCAGCTCCTCGTGAAGCCGCCGCCAGTGAAGGGCCTCGTGACTCTAGATGCCAAAGCGGAAGGACTCGGCGCGACGCCCGCGAAGGTCACCGGCAGCGTGAATGGTGAATCACTCGCCTTTGAAAACTATCGTCTACCGAAGCTGGCGTCGCTCTTTGCTCTCGATGGCAAAGAGGCACGGGTGGAGATTCCTGGCTTGGAATTGGGCGATGGGAATCTGATCGCTCTGAAAGCCACGATGATGATGCAGGATACCATGCCGGTGAAGGCTGAGTGGAGCGTGGTGATCCATGATCCGGCGAAGCTCATTGAGACTACCGGACTGCCCAAAGCTGAGAACCCAGTGGCCGCCAAGCTCGACCTCCAAGGCAAAGCCGATTTCGCCGTGAAGGATCTCAGCGCTGGAGCCCTGGAGAAGCTGTTGGCGAACCTCACGCTGAAGGTCAGCGAAGGCAAATTTGGCGACAGCGTGCTTCCGAGCATCGCGCTCGAAGTGCAGGCGAAGGATGGCAAAGCTCGCGTGGCACCTTGCTCGATCCGTTTTGATGAAGAGAACCATCTCGAACTCAGCGCCGATGTGGGAATGAAGGCTCCGTATGCCTTTGAAACCAAGGGCGGCATCACGATGCCCGCTTTGGCGAAGCTGAACGCACTGCTCAAAAGTGTCGGTGCGCCGGAGCTCAAGACGGGCAGTGTTTTCAGCCAACTCGATGCCCATGGCGACCTGCAACCCTGGAAGTGCGAGGGCAAGGCCAGCCTCACTGCAGCGAAGGTGCATCCCGCGACCTTGCCAGAGCCTGCGGACCTTACGCTGGACGCGACCTTTGCCGGGACACGGGCAGATTTGAAGTCGCTCGAAGCCAAGCTCGGCCTTTGGAAACTGTCGTTGACGGGTGTGGTAGATGACAAGTCGGCGAACCTTTCCCAACTGCGCCTTTGGCAAAAAGACACGCTGCTCATGGAAGGCCACGCGAGTGCTCCATTTGACGTGATGCAGGACTCAAAGGCCGACAGCATGCCCGTGGATGTGGTGCTGAAGGCGACGAACCTCAAAGTGAACGAGATTGCCGCTGCCGCAGGTGTGAAGGATGTGCCGCCGGGCATCTTGAATGCAGACATCGCGGTCACAGGCCGACTCGAAACATTGGATGGCATGGTGAAGCTGAACCTGCGTGAGGTGAAGGTGCCGAATGCTCCGAAAGCCTTTGGTTTAGCTACGCTGGATGTGGATACCACGCTGCGTGGTGGTCAGATGAAGTCGCTGGTGAAGCTCGTGCAGCCACCGCTGCAACCTCTGACCGTGGAGTCTGACATGCCGCTGGATGTCGATGCCGTTGTCTCGAATCCAAAGTTGCTGAATGACGCACCCTTGAAGGTCGCAGTGCGCATGGCGGAGAGCGATCTCGGTTTCCTGAATGAGTATGCGCCGGATATGATCCGTAGCCTGCCGGCGAAGCTGAAGCTCAATGCCGACGTCGTCGGCACGGTGTCGAAGCCGCTGATCAAAGCCGCCGTCGATCTGGATGTGAATGAAGTGTCGTGGGCCAAGGCTGACATGCCTTCTGTGCGTGATGTGAAGGTGCGGCTGCGAGTGAATGATCGCGTGCTCAATATCGAAGATGTCTCGCTGATGATGGCCGGTGGTCGCGTGAAGCTCGGCGGCACGGTGGATGCCAAGGACACGGCGAATCCGGCGATGAATCTGAAGGTGGAAGCCCGCGAAGCGTTGGTGTTTCGTGACCCCACAACCTCCCTCCGTGCCAATGCTGATATCACCTGCGTGGGCACTTTAAAACAAGCTCGTGTGGCAGGGCTCGTGGAGGCGGTGCGTGGTCGCGTCTTCAAGGAGATCGACCTCATGCCAGTGCTGAAGCTGCCCGCCGATGTGCCGCCCGTGCCGGAGAACACGCAGCGCAGCAGCGCGAAGCTGGAACTGCCGCCGATGCTCAAAGACTGGACCTTTGATCTGCGCGTGAAGACGCGTGATCCACTGCTCGTGTCAGGGAATCTGGCGAATGGTGCCATCTCCGCCGACGTGCTGCTCGGCGGCACGGGAGCGGCTCCGCAACTCACTGGTGGGGCAAACATCGACCGACTGCTTCTGAAGCTGCCCTTCAGTCTGGTGAAGATCACGAAGGGTGTGGTGACGATGAATCCGCTGAAGCCCTTCGATCCGGCTCTCGACATCCGTGGCGAGTCACGCATCGGCAGCAACGACATCACGCTCTACATCTACGGCGACTCAACGAACCCAAAGACGCGCTTCACCAGCACGCCGCCGATGAGTGAGGCAGACATCGTGACCTTGCTCGGCACCGGCACGACTCTGAGTGGCAGCGGCAGCGATCTTGCTGCTGAGGCAGCGAGCCGAGCCGCCTTCCTCTTCATCAGCGAGTTTTACCGCAAGACCTTCAACAAAAAGAAAGTCGTGCGCGAGGAGCCACCTCGTTTGCACATGACCTTCAATCCCTCGGGTGCGGATCGCAGCAATGACAGCGTGCAGGCTGCCTATGATCTGACGGATCACTGGCGCGTGAGTGCGCGCTTCACGCAGACAGGTCGCATGAAAGCCCTGCTCGGCTGGGTGCTGCGCTTCGGGAAAGCGGCACAAGCAGTGGGTGGGGAAGCTCGAACGACAAATGGTGAATGACGAAATCAAACCAGACCTTCTGGTTCGTCATTCGACATTCGGGTTTCGTCATTCCTTGATCGCATCCGCAGCCAGCGCGGCGTTGCCGATGATGCCAGCTTCGTTGCTGAACTTGGCGGGCACGATTTGCAGCCGCTCCCAGACGACGGTGCTGAGCATGGACTGCACTTTCCGCTTCAGGGGATCGAAGATGAGATCACCTGCCTGCGCCACGCCGCCGCCGATGACGAAGGCGTCGGGATTCAAAAGCCAGGCGATGCTGGAGATGGCGGTGCCTAGCCAGTCGGCGATCTCATCCCAGACCTGCCGAGCGATGTCATCGCCAGCTTTCGCGGCTTCGGCGATGTTCTTCGGCGTGCATTCTTCGATGGTCTTGACGATGTGAGCCTCGGCGTAGCGTTGAACGGCGTGCTCGGCGATCTCGCGGTTGCCGGTGTATTTCTCCAGCGCGCCGAGATTGCCGTAGTGGCCGGCTTTGCCATCGCAGTCGATGCTCATCTGGCCGATCTCGCCCGCTGCGCAGCCGCTGCCACGATACATCTGGCCATTCAAAACAAGGCCGCCGCCGATGCCGGTGCCCATGGTGAGGGCGACAACGTTTTGCAGGCCACGACCTGCGCCGTAGCGGAACTCGGCCCAAGCCATGGCGTTGGCATCGTTTTCGACAACCACGGGCAGTCCGGTCTTTTCACCGAGGATAGCTTTCAAAGGCACATGCTTCCAGCCGGGGACGTTGGTGAGGATGTGGACGAAGCCATGCTCGAAATCGACAAGCCCCGGCACGCCGACGCCGATGGCGCAGATGTCGGGATAGGTCTGGCGGAGTTTCTCCACACGAGCGGCCATCTCGGTGATGAGGGCGGCTGGGCCGGCGAAATTTGCGGTAGGGATGGGCTCGTCAGTGATGAGGAGTTCGCCGTCACGGCAAACGCCAATCTTCACAGCGGTGCCGCCGAAATCGATGCCAACAGAGGTGCGGGGAGAATCAGACATGGGAAAGGGGCGCGAGATTGCCCACCAAGCGCAGTCCGTGCAAGGTCAAATCTGGGTCCACGGCGATCTCTTCGCCGATGCCCGCGATGATCCACCTCGCATCGCCGCCGGTAGCCACGACGTGGACGGGCTGGCCTTGCGGGAGTTCTTTTTTCAAAGCCTCCAAGATGCCGCGAATCATCCCGCGATAGCCGATGGCCGCCCCAGCCTGGATCGCCGCGACAGTCGATGTGCCGATGGCGCTGGCGGGTTCACAAAGTTCGACCTGCGGCAACAGCGCGGTGCGCTCGTGGAGGTAGTCAGTCATCAGGCGCAGGCCGGGTGCGATCACACCTCCGATGTAGTGCTTATCAGCCGAGAGGATGTCGAAAGTCACCGCTGTGCCGAAGTCGATCACAATGCCCGGCGCGCCGTGGAGGTGGGCCAGCGCGACGGCATTCGCGAGGCGATCCGGGCCGATGCTTTCCGGTTTCGGGTAACGGACGCCGATGCCCATGGGCGTGTCGTGGCGCAGCTCCAGCAGGTCGGGAAAGACCTCACGCCATACCGGAACGACCGCAGGAACGACGCTGGCGATCACGGCACGGCGGAAATCCCACCCAGCCACGCTTTGGCGGATCAGCTCCGTCGTCACGC
>NZ_JBILYB010000107.1:0-21406 GCF_044378005.1 Prosthecobacter sp. | reverse complement strand
CCCCGCCGCCGTGCTGCTGGCACGTGTGATCAGCAAGCCGGGCACGAATCGTCTCACGCTTGATCTCGGGCACAAGTCCGTGGCCCCGGAGAATCCGCATCCACGCGTGCGCTTCGAGGAGCTGCCCGACGCCGCACCAATCATGCAGAGCGAGGAGCATCTCGTGCTGGAGACCGAGCGTGCCCATGAGTTCCTCATCGGCCAGGCACTGCACGGCATCCCGCGCCATGTCTGCCCCACGGTCTCGATGCATGGCGAGGCGGTGGTCATCGAGGGTGGTCGTGCCACCGAGGTCTGGCCCATCACCGCACGCAATCGCAAGATCACGATCTGATGCACGTTCCCCAGCGCCCCATGAAAAACCTGTCCCGCCGCCGCGCCCTCAAGACTCTCTTTTGCTCCAGCGCCGTCATGGCGCTGAATCTCCAAACCCGCCGCGTGCAGGCAGAGATCGCCAAAGATGGGCTGCACTTCCTGGCCATCGGCGACTTCGGCACCGGGGCGGCGGATCAAAAGGCGGTCTCGAAAGCCATGCAGGACTTCGTTGCCAAAAACAGCCTGAAGTCCGAGGCCATGCTGCTGCTGGGAGACAACTTCTACGGCAAGACCAAGGATGGCCTCACGGTCGATTCACCTCGCTGGCAGACGGACATCGAGGAGATGTATCCCACCAGTTCTTTCGCGGGTCCACAGTATGCCGTGCTCGGCAATCATGACTACCATGACAACGCCGGCGGCCAGGACGTCCAGCTCGCTTACTCGAAGAAACCCGGCGTGCGCTGGAAGATGCCCGCGAAGTGGTATCGCCAGGATTTCGGCGAAGTGCTGACGGTGATCTTCCTCGACAGTAACCTGCCCGCTGTCAGCGGAGCCAAGGACAAGAAGACTGGCAAGTCACGTGCATCGCTGACTGCTGAGGAGGCGAAAGAACAGATGGCTTGGCTAAAGGCCGAACTCGCCAAGCCGCGCGCGCCATTCACCCTCGTGGTGGCCCATCATCCGATCTACTCGAATGGCGATCATGGCGACACCAAGGCGCTCGTCACAGAATGGGAACCGCTTTTGCAGGAGCACAAGATCCACGCCTACCTCTGCGGCCATGATCACGACCTCCAGCATCTGGAAGTGGAGGGCAAATTCACCTCCCACATCCTCTCCGGCGGTGGCGGTGCGAAGACACGCAAACTGGAGCACCCGGAACGCAAAATGCCTTACGGGCTCGATGTCCACGGCTTCACCCACATCACGGTGAAAGCGGACGCGCTCATCTTTGCCCACCACGGCGTGGATGGCAAGTTGCTGCATCGCTTCACCAAGCGGTTGGATGGCAAAGTGGAGATCGGCTGATTTGCCCTTCCCACCCGGCCCGCTTTCCGCTAGCTAGGCGGTGATGAGTTCACCCCAAGAGACCCAACGCCCCACCCTAGCTCAGACCATTGGAGGCTGGCAGATCATGTTTTACGGTCTCGGCTCCATGCTCGGAGCCGGCATCTATGCCTTGATCGGCAAAGCGGCTGCCGGCCTTGGCAATGCGATGTGGCTGGCCTTCTTGATGGCGATGATCGGCGCGATGCTGACCGGCCTTTCCTATGCCTGTGTCGGTGGGCGTTATGCCCGTGCTGGCGGTGCTGCTTATGTGACCCAGCGCGGCCTCGGCAATCCGTTGTTGAGTTACGTCATCGGCATCGCCGTGATGATGAGTGGCCTCACCAGCATGGCCACGGGCTCGCAGGCGATCATTGGGCAGTTGAGGGAGCTTTTCGCGTGGGACCTGAACGACGCTACCATCAAGCTCGGCAGCATAGGGGTCGTTTTTCTCGTCGGCGGCGTGATCTACCGCGGCATCCGCGAGAGCATGTGGCTGAACATCCTCTGCACTGTTATCGAGGCCAGCGGGCTGCTTTTCATCATCGCTGTTGGTGTGAAATACTGGGGCGGTGTGAACTACCTCGAGTCTCCCGGCGACACGGTGGCCGGAGGCGCTGGCTCTGGCATCACGATGGCGCTCATCATGCAGGGGGCCGTGCTCACCTTCTATTCGTTCATCGGCTTTGAGGACATTTTGAATGTGAGCGAGGAGGTCAAAGATCCAGCCAAGAATGTTCCCTTCGGCTTGATCGGCGCGATGATCCTAGCCACGGGGATCTACATGGCAGTCGCCGTGACGGCGGTGTCCGTCATCCCTTGGCAGGAGTTGGCAAAGAGTGAAGCGCCGCTCATGGAGGTGGCCCGTCGCGCAGCTCCCTGGTTTCACGGCATCAAGCCCGTGTATGCAGGCATCACCATCTTCGCCATCGGCAACACCGCACTGCTGAATTACCTCATGGGTTCACGCCTGCTTTACGGCATGAGCCACCAGGGTCTGCTGCCCTCCATCCTGGGCCGAGTGCATCCCGTCCGCAAAAGCCCGCACATCGCCGTCTTCGTGCTCTTTGGCATCGTCTCCATTCTCATCCTCAGTGGCGGTGTGAAGGCGCTCGCCGAATCCACGGTGCTGCTGCTGCTCACCGTCTTCACCACGGTGAACATCTCCCTCGTCGTGCTCAAACGCCGCCCTGGTGAGCCGCGCGGTGGTTTTGAGCCTCCTATCATCGTGCCAATGCTCGGAGCCCTGGTGTGCGCCTCGCTCATCGTAGTCAGATTGCAACTGGCCTTCGATAGCTCGAAAAGCGTGCTCTCGTTGATATACAATGGTGAGTTCAACTTCCGTGCGGCCTTCACCACTAATGTCTATGATAAGTTATTCGAGCCACTCACCGCCCCGCTTATAGCAGGAGCAATCGTTTTGATCAGCATGGCACTCTACAAGGCCCTAAAACCGAAGAACGTAGTGGCAAAGATCGAAGACTGAGCTTGGTGTTCTCACTGAATGCGCGTCCTCATCGTCGTCGAAAACCTGCCCGTGCCACTGGACCGCCGAGTCTGGCAGGAAGCCTGTGCTTTGCGCGATGCGGGGCATGAGGTGACCGTCATCTGCCCGCAAATGCGCGGCTACACGCAGGCGGAGGAGGTGCTGGATGGCATCCAGATTTATCGCCACTGGATCAGCGATGAAGCACGCGGGATTCGCGGCTTTATCCTGGAGTATGCCACGGCGCTTTGGGGGGAGCTGTGCTGTGCTTTGAAGGCTTGGCGGCGCACTGGGTTCGATGTCATCCACCTCTGCAATCCGCCGGATCTGCTCTTCCTCGTGGCGCTGCCTTTCAAGCTGCTGGCAGGCGTGAAGGTGATCTACGACGTGCATGACCTCTGGCCGGAGATGTTCGAGGCGAAGTTCGGCAAACGCGGCCCGCTTTACTGGGCGGTGCGAGTCGCGGAACGCTGCACGCTGGCACTCGCGGATGCGGTGATGGCCACGAACCAGAGCGTGCTCGCTGCTGTGAAGGAGCGTGGGAAGAAGAGTGACGACGAGGTCTTCATCGTCCGCACCGCGCCGAACAAGCTGAACACCGCCACGCCTGCCGACCCGGCTTTGAAGAGGGGGAAAAAGCACCTCGTCGGCTACATCGGCGTCATGGGGAATGCGGACGGCGTGAACTACCTCATCGAGGCTGCGCGGCACATCGTGCAGACGCGTGGCAGGCAGGACGTGCAGTTCCTGCTCATGGGCAGCGGCCCGGAGCATGCAGAGCTGCTGCGGCTGCGTGATTCGCTGGGTCTGGCGGACTTCATCGACATGCCGGGGCGTGTGACCAATGAGTTCCTCTTTACCGGCCTGCAAACCATGGACCTCGGCGTCGCCTGCGACCCGATCAACGACTACAACGACCACTGCACCATGAACAAGACGCTGGAGTACATGGCCTTCAGCAAGGCGCAGGTCATGTTTGGCACCCGCGAGGGCCGCTTCTCCGCTGGTGAGGCAGCCCATTACGTCATGGAAAACAGCGCCGAAAAGCTCGGCGATGCCATTTTGGACCTCCTGGACGATCCTGCCCGCCGCGAGCAGATGGGCCGCCTCGGCCACCACCGCCTCAGCACCGAGCTGAGCTGGGAAAAGAGCGTCCAGGAGCTGCTGAAGACGTATGCGCGGGCCGTCTCGGCGTGATGGAAGCGTCTTCCAGCCAATCCCCGGTTGAACTGGCCCACCCCCTGCGCTTCTCTCCGGCCTCAATTTTTCCCCCAAAACACCCATGAACTACGATCTCATCGTCATCGGCGGCGGCCCTGCGGGCTATGTCGCAGCCATCCGCGGCGCTCAACTCGGCAAAAAAGTGGCCTGCGTCGAAAACGACCGCGCCGGTGGCACCTGCCTGAACTGGGGTTGCATTCCGACGAAGGCCCTGCTGAAAAACGCCGAGCTGTATCACACCCTCACGCATCGCGCCGAGGAGTTCGGGCTCAAGATCGGCAGCATCGAGTATGACTGGTCCAAGGTCATCGGCCGCAGCCGTGGCGTGTCAGACAAGCTGAACAAGGGCATCGAGTTCCTCTTCAAAAAGAACAAGGTCGATTACCTCAAAGGCACCGCCAGCATCCCGGCCGCAGGCAAGGTGGAAGTCACCGCCGCAGATGGCAGCAAAGCCACCCACGATGCCGCAAACATCCTCATCGCCACCGGTGCGAAGAGCCGCCCGATGCCCGGTTTCCCCTTCAACGGCACCACCGTCATCGGCAGCAAAGAAGCCATGACCAACACCACGCAGCCGAAGAGCATCGTCGTCATCGGCGCAGGAGCTATCGGCATTGAGTTCGCCTACTTCTTCAACGCCTACGGCACCAAAGTGACCGTCGTCGAGATGCAGCCGAATATCCTCCCGGTCGAAGACACCGAGGTCAGCCAGTTGCTTGAAAAGAGCCTCACCAAGGCCGGCATTCGCATCCTCACGAACACCAAGATCACCAGCACCTCCGAAGACGGCAAGAGCGTCAAGATCACCGTCGAAGGCGCTGCCAATGAAACCATCGAGGCCGACGTGGCTCTCGTCGCCATCGGCGTCTCACCCGTGCTGCCCGGCGGCATCGAGCTGAAGCTCAGCGACCGCGGCTGGCTGGACACCAACGACCGCTACGAAACCAGCGTCAAAGGCATCTACGGCGCCGGCGACATCATCGGGCCACCCTGGCTCGCCCACGTCGCCAGCTACGAGGCCGTCCAAGCTGTCGAGGGCATGTTCACCAAGCACAAGCCCCAGAAAGTCGGCGTCTTCCCCGGCTGTACCTACTGCCATCCGCAGGTCGCCAGCATCGGCCTCACCGAGCGTGCCGCGAAGGAGAAGGGCCTCAAATACAAGATCGGCAAATTCCCCTACCAGGCCAGCGGCAAAGCTCTGGCAGCCGGTGAGCCCGAAGGCTTCGTCAAAATCATCTACGGCGAGCCTCACGGCGAAATCATCGGTGCCCACATGATCGGTGCCGAAAGCACCGAGATGATCGCCGAGATCGGCCTCGCCATGAACCTCGAAGCCACCTGGGATGAAATCGAAGCCACCATCCACGCCCATCCGACCCTGTCCGAGATGGTCAAGGAAGCCACCGAAGTGGCGAAGGGGCATCCGATTCATGTGTGAGTGACTCATGAAGGCGATCACCGAGCATTTGATTGTGGCGGTGATCGCCGCCGGGATGTGCTTTGTCGGCTTTTGGCTTATCGGCTGGCATAATGGCACCGGAGATATGGGAATCCTGCCTTACGAGCCTGGGTGGACGATCCAGAGGGTTAGTGTTTCAATTCTGACTTGGATTTGGCTTTATAGGAAAGGGCGAAACTATGATTGGTTCGTTCTGCCAGTTCTCGGACTTGCCAGTCCGTTTATTGGAGCGGCTCTCTTCATCTACCCCTACTATTTATGGCCTTGGTTAGTTCTCTGGAATCATGCCATCGTGATTTTCCCAACTGGGGTTGCCTGCGGTTTACTCGTCTCAGTGGCCACATTGCCATTTCGGTCCAAGGAGGTAGGATTCCGCTAAGCCGTGTAGCATGAAAGCCGCCGACCAATATCACCACTTCGTCCGCTGGTCCGATGAAGACCAGATCTACGTCGGCTATTGCCCCGATCTCTACTTCGGCGGCGTCTGCCATGGAGACAATGATGAGCAGGTCTATGCCGAGCTATGCGGCATCATCCGTGATGAAGTTGCCCATCGGCAGCAGGGTTTAGTCAGGTTCTCAGGATAGAAATTGCACTACCCATGTCGGACGTGCACAGAGGTGATCTCAACTATTTCAAAACATGAAGTCTCTCCCTCTCTTATCTCTGGTCAGTCTGTGGCTCTGCTCCTGTTCAGGCACCCACTCCACCATCCAGGAAGGCTATGCTTACCAAATGACAGAGGACCAAGCTGCCGTTCTGGTGGATTCGGTGATACGCTCAAACATCGTCAATGATCGGATGCTCCCTGGCAGCAAGCTCGTCGCCTCAGGGTATGATCGATCGCTCACAGACACTCAAACCTACACAGCTACAGCCGTAGCAGTTCCGCGTTTATCCGCCTTTGGTTTCGAGCTTCGTCATGAAGGCACCATGTTCAACGGCCCGACGAAGGCCAAGCGCATTTACAACACCTTGAATGAGCGTGCGACGTTGGTGGGTTCGCGGGTATCCATCAAATAGGGATCGTCTCTCAATGCCAAAGGCCTAGCGTCATTCAGCCCAGGGTTGCGCGGAGCGCCAACCCTGGGAACTCAGATGAACCCCGTCGTCCTCTCGCCGAACTCCAACGGAGTTCAGTCAGGCTTCGCAGACCAAGAGACTTTGGGGTGACGAAACGCGCCGCAGGCGATGGAGCGCGGACCTCCGAGTCCGCAGCGGGTGGGACGCACGGTGTGGGTGGAGGTGTTATTGGCGGGTCCTTCGCAGGTTGGGTCTTCGGGTTGAAGGCTCGTGAGGGTGAAAAGCCGAATCTGGGATGCTGGCGACCTGCTGCGGAGTTGGAACTCCGAGCTCCTTTGGGCTTGATTGGCCGTCGCGGATGGTGGGAGAATCGGAAGATGAATGATGAGTCGAAGTCATCCCCGAGAACAGGTCCGCCTCTGCGTCCTAGGTTAAGAGAGACGGTGAAGAATCAGCGGCTTGTGTCGCAAAATCCGACTCGAGAGGAGCAGATGGAAGGGTTTCATGGCTGGAGCGAACGTGGCTATCTGCCGCATCGCGATGAGCCGGGACTGACGCAGTTTGTGACCTTTCGCCTAGCCGACAGCTTTCCGGCGGAGCTGAGGCAGGAGTGGGAGATGCTTTTCAAAATCGAGGATGATCGTGAGCGACGCACCCAGCTCGAAGCTTGGCTGGATCTCGGGCATGGAAGCTGTGAACTGAAGGACGAGCACGTGGCTTCCGCCGTGGCAGGCGCTTTGCGGCATTTCGACGGGCAGCGCTATGCTCTACGAGCCTTCACGATCATGCCGAATCATGTGCATGTGCTGTTTCATGTGACCACCGAACCGATGGCGAAGGTGGTGCAAAGCTGGAAACGCTTCACCGCGAATCGGGCCAACGAGATCCTGGGGCGAAAAGGAACCTTCTGGCAGGAGGATTACTGGGATACCTACATGCGCAATGCCGAGCATGAAGAGCGGACGCTGCGCTATCTTTGGAGCAATCCGGTGAAGGCAGGATTTGTGAAGGATTGGAAGGCGTGGCCGTGGACGTATCTGGCCGCTGAAGAGTGAAAATGCGAGAAGCGAGGTGACGGAGCGCGGAACACCGATTCGGCGGCGGTGGATCGCTCGGAGTGGGGGGAGGTGTCATGGGAAGGGTCGTTCGCAGGTCGGGGCTTCGGGTTGAAGAAGCGTGAGGGTGATGAGCCGACTTGGGGTGCTGGCGACCTGCTGCGGAGTTGGAACTCCGCGCTCCTTTGGGTCTGTCATGCCGCTGAGGTTGGGTGACGAAGCACGCCGCAGACGGTGGAGCGCGGACCTCCGAGTCCGCAGCGGGTGGGACGCTCGGGGTGGGTGGAGGTGTCTTGGGAGGAGCGTTCGCAGGGTGGGGCTTCGGGTTGAAGGCGGGTGGCAGTTGTGGGGCAGACGCTGCGTGCTGGCGACTTGCTGCGGAGTTGGAACTCCGCGTTCTTGGGGCTTTGCTCAGAGGTGATGGCTGCTCTGCTTGTTGATTTACAATGCTTTAAGGGAGGTCAATGAATGCAACCAGCGGCTTATTCTTCCGCCAAACTTGTTCGGCATCGACTGATTTTCAGTCGAATTTCCGCCAAGTTTCTCCGACATCGGCATGTCTGATGTCGATTATCCGCCCTTTTGGGTCATCATTGAGGTCAAAATGGGCGGTCATCCGCCAAATGGGTCCGACTTAGGCTTGTTTGGACCGAGCGTTTGAGGTGAAATGTCGGGCATGAGCACTTCGACACCATCGGCTGGGTCTGCGACGGGAACTTCGACGCCTAGCACGTCATCAGCGGTGCAGGCGATCTCCCCGCCGTCCAATGCGCCGAGGTTTTTGCGGCGCTAGGGAACCCGCTGAGGTCGGAGATGCTGAAGCTGATGGTGCAGCACGGGCCGCTGTGCGCGTCTCAACTGGCGACGATGCTGAAGCGCGACTTCGACGGGGTGAGCAAGCACCTGCGGGTGATGCGGACGGCGGGTGTGGTGCGGGCGACTCCTGGGGAGGACCGGCGGCTGCTGTTCTTTGCCATCCCGGCGGTGAATCAGCCGGAGCCGGGGCTGCTGGACTACGGTACGGTGCGGCTGGATCTGCGAGCACCGCCGGTAGTGGCAGAAGCGCCTTTGGCGGTGCGGGCGTGATGTGAGAGTGATGCGTCTGCGGCGCTGCGATGCAGGGAAGTTCTTGCGCGTTCGCGATTGTGGCGCAGGGAGGCTCTGTGCTCCTCAGGGGGCGTTCCATTTCCTTTCTCCATGATCTGGCAGGCAAGACATCACCGCATCGAGTTTCCCCGTCGCCCGCTGGTGATGGGGATCGTGAACATCAATGATGACTCTTTCTGCGGTGACGGGACGCTGGATGCTGACAAGGCGCTGGCTCAGGCGGCGCAGATGCTGCGGGACGGGGCGGACATCATCGACATCGGGGCGGAGAGTGCGCGGACGAATCGCGGACCGATCACGGTGGAGGAGGAGGTGGCGCGGCTGCTGCCCTTCCTGGCAAAATGGCCGGAGGTGGCGGCACGCTTCGCCTCACCGCTGCTCTCGATCAATACCTGGCGGAGTGAGGTGATCGCGGCGGTGCTGCCCCATGGGGGGGATTTGATCAATGACATCAGCGCGCTGCCGGATGCGACGAACGCGCGACTGTGCGCGGAGCATGGGGCGAGTCTGCTGATCATGCACAGCATCGGCCAACCTAAAGTGCCGCACACGCATGTGGGGTATGCGGACATCTGGGAGACGCTGGAGAGGTTCTTTGATGAGAAGATGGATGTCGCACTCCAAGCGGGGCTGAAGCCGGAGCAGATCGTGCTCGATCCGGGGATCGACTTCGCGAAGCAGCGGGAGGACAATCTGGAGATTTATCGCCACGCGGAGCGGCTGCAAAAGTGGGGCAGGCCAGTGCTGCTGCCGGTTTCGCGGAAGACGGTGATCGGTCAGGTGCTGGATCTGCCGCAGGCGAATGACCGCGATGCGGGGACGCTGGCCTGCATCAGTGCCGGGATGCGGCGCGGTGCCCAGATCTACCGCGTCCACAACGTCAAAGCGGCGGCGCAGGCGGTGAAGGTGCTGTGGGCGGTGAGGTGATCAGCGGCGGACTTCGCCCTTGGTCACATCGCCTAGATCATCGAGTGCCATGATCTGATTGATGGTCTTGAAGCGGCCTTTGTCTTCGAAAGCCCAGACGACTTTCTTGTCGGGAGTGAGCTCGAAGAACTGGGGCTGCTCGCCGAGGTGGCCATGGCCGAGGTAGTTGGCAAAGATCGTGTTCCCGTTCGGCAGGCGATGGCAGCCAGCCATGAGGCGGAGGGTGTTGCCGGGGAGGTCATTCTCGTTGAGTTCCCAGACGGTTTTGCCGCTGGGATCGACTTCGACGACCTTGTGCCCGTCTCCACAAGTGATGAGGAGGTTTTTGTTGGCGAGCTGCACGACACCATGGGGATCGCCAGCGACGGGGACTTCACGCAGGACTTTGCCGTCGCCATCGAACTCGACGATTTTGCTCTCGCCTTTGAAACAGACGAGGTAGTGACCGTCGGGGGTCTTGCGGGTGCCGCGGAATTGGTTGTGCAGCTTCACGCTGGCGGCAGTGACGAGCTTGATCTCTTTGGCGATCTTGCCCGAGCGATCGACCTCGATGATGCGGCTGGTGCCGCACTCGACGACGAGGACATTGCCGTCAGGCAGGGGCTGGCAGGCGTGGCATTCGACTTTGTCGGAAGCGATGTATTCCCAGACGACTTTTTGGTCGCGAGTGACTTCTTTGGCTCCGCCGTGATAGGCGAAGAGGATGTTTCCATTCGGCAGACGCCAGCAATCCTGCGGGTGCTTCGCCTCCACCTGCCATTCGATCTCGCCGGTGGCGGAGAGGATGGTCACTTTGTTCCCGCCGTAGTCACAGCAGAGGATGGGGCGGGCGGCGAAAAGGCTGGTGCCGAGCAAAGTGAGGGCGGAGAGGACGAGGGCGAGTTTCATGCGTGGGTGAAGTTTAACGGGGAGGGTTGGCGGACTCATAAAGATTCAGAGTGCCGTCGATGCGACCGGCGACGAGCTGCGTTTTGTCGGTGAAGGCGAGCGCGGAGGACCAGTCGGGTTGTTTTTCGAGGAGGAGCTTTTCGGTGAGATCGGCGGTGTTCCAGAGCTTGAGCGATTTGTCGGTCGAGGTGGAGGCGAGCAGTTTGCCATCGAGGGACAACGCGAGCCGCAGGATGCCGCCTTCATGCGCGAAGCGGCTGGTGAGGATCTTGTTCGTGCCTTCCTTGGCATTGGCGCTGATGTTCCAAAGGCGGATGCGATTGTCGGAACCGGCAGCGAAGAGCTGCTTGCCATCGGCGCTGAAGACGACGCTGGTTTGCTCCTTTGTCGGCTGCGAGAGCGTGTCGAGACGCAAGCCGGTCGGGATGGCCCAAAGCTTCACCGTGCGGTCCGCGCTGGCGCTAGCGAGCACCTTGCCATCGGGACGGAACGAGAGGCCGTTCACCGCGCCGTTGTGGCCTCTGAGCAGCGCGACTTCCTTGCCCGAGGCAGTGTCCCAGAGACGGATTTTTTGATCGTAGGCTCCCGTGGCGATCCATTTGCCATCCGGCGAAACCGCGAGCGCATAAGCCGCATCCGTGTGACCTTCAAACGAGCGCAAAGAGCTGCCATCGCTCGTTTTCCAGCTCCGCACTATGCCCACGATGCCGGCCTCGCCACCGGCGGCATACACCGTTTCACCGTCGGGCGAGAAGGCGACCGCGTTCACCTTCCCTGTGAAGCCCGAAAGCTTCCGCACGATCTCCTTCGTGGCCGGATTGAGCAGTTCCACCTCGCCATAACGTCCCACTGCGATCAACTGCACCTTCGGCGAAAACGCCACCGCCTGAATCGACCGCTTCGGCGGCACCGTGGGCACGATTTTCGGCGTGATGACCTCTTTCGGCATCGGTTTGCCTTCCGCGATGATCGGACCTTTCGCACCCGCATCGATCCACGCTTTGATCAGCGCGATCTCCTCTGGCTTGAGCTTCTCGCGCTTGCCCGGCGGCATGAATTCATTCTTCCCACCGCGACCCGAGCGGCCTTCGAGAAACTTCACCAACAGCGACTCGTCCGCCTTCCCCGCCACGATCGCCGCGCCCTCCTCGCCGCCCTTCATGAGCGCCGCAAAGGTGTCCAACGCGAACTCCCCATCCGCGTCGTCCGCGCTGTGGCAGTCGATGCAGTAGGTGTCCCACAGCGGGGCGATCTGCTTCGTGTAGTCCACGGTTTGGGCTTGGGTGGCCACCGTGAACAATGCGAGAAGAATGGGAGTGATGAGACGCATGGGAAGGATGAGGTGAGGGCTGCGTGCTCGTGGTTTAGTGATTAAACAAAAACTCCTTCGATCCCATCAGGCTCCAGAAGATGTCTTCGAGAGTGGTGCGGCGGTCTTCGGGTTTGGCGGTGGCGAGGAGTTGGGTGGCTTTCGTGATTTCGCGCTCAGTGGGTTCGCGTGTGAGCGTCACAAGGTAGGCTTCTTCGATGATCTTGGCGTCGGGTTGCTTGCTGGCGAGCAAAGCGTCGAGGCGGTTATCCTTTTGCGAGAGTTTGAGGTTCAGTGTCTCGCCATTCGCGATGTGGAGGGCCTGGGCCATGCTGGGTTCGTTGGTGCGCTCGCATTCGCAGGTGGCGACGCGGTCGGCGCGGCCGAAGCTTTTGAGGAAGTAGCTGGCGATGTTGCTGTCGGGCAATTGCAGGGCGCGGAAGCCCATGGGGTAGGCGTCGGCGGTGCCGCGGTTGGCGTTGCGGCGATCAATTTTGAAGGTGGTGGGCGCGGCGGTGACCTGCGACACGGTGTCGAGCAGCACCTCGGCCTTCAGACGGCGCGGGACGTAGTGGGAGCCGTAGCGGAGGTCGGTGATGTTTTCAGGAAGGGTGATGCTGCTGCGCTGGTAGGTCTCGCTTTGCAAAATGGTGCGCATGAGGGCCTTCAGATCGAATTTCTGCTTCACGAGATGCTCGCACGCGGCGGCGAAGAGCGGCTCGTTGCTGGCGGGATTGGTGACGCGGAGGTCATCGACGGCTTCGACGAGTCCGCTGCCGAAAAAGTTTGCCCACACGCGGTTCACAATGGCACGTTGGAAGAGTTTGTTGTCGGCGCTGGTGAGCCAGTTCGCGAGCGTGATGCGGCGATCCTCGGTGGAGGTCATCGAGACGGGCTGCAAGGCATCGAGCGGGCGCGGTGGCTGCGGTTTGCCGGTGAGTGGCGTGATGATCTCGCCCTGCGTGTCGCTGAAAAGCACGCGCTCATTGGTCTGTGTGCCGTTTTTGGACCGGATGCGGGCGAAGAGGTTCGCGAAGGCATAGTACTGATCGTGCGTCCATTTTTCCATCGGGTGGTTGTGGCACTTCGCACAGGCGATGGAGGTGCCCATGAAGGCCACGCTGACGGTTTCGGCGCATTTGGTGGGCTCGTCGTTGAGGACGAAGAAATTGCCGCCGCCATGCTCCAGCGTGCTGCCGCTAGCAGTGAGCAGATCACGCACCATAGCGTCCCACGGCGTGTTCGCGGCGACGTGGCGGCGAATCCAGTTGTAGTAGGCCCACATGGCCTCAGGCATCAATTTGTCGCCATTGACGAGCAGCAGATCGCTCCAGCGGTGCGACCAGTAATCGACGAACTCGGGGCGTTTCAAAAGAGCGTCAATGAGGCGGTCACGTTTGTCGGCTGCTTTGTCGGTGAGGAATGCGCGAGCTTCATCGGTCGTGGGCAAAACGCCGATGGTGTCGAGAAAGGCACGTCGGATGAATTCGGCATCGCTCGCCCGATCTGACGGCGGGATGTTCAGCTCGCGCAGTTTCGTCAAAACATGCTCGTCGATGAAGTTTCGCGGCTTGAGCAAGGCAAAGGCGGCAGGCTCGAGCTTGTTCGGCTGCGGCACGGTGATGGTGGTCACGCTCAGCAGGCTAAGGTACCAGGCACTGACCGTTGCCTCACCGCTGCCCGTGGTCTTGATGAGGCCCGCATCATCCACGGTGGCCACGCTGGCATTGGTGGCGTTGTATTTGCACCAGCGCGTAACGTCCTCGCTATGCCCGTCGCTGAATTTCGCGATCACTTTAAGTTGCAGGCTCTTGCCGGCCTGCGTGACGAGATGCGGCTGCGCCACACTCAGCGACACGATGCGCGGATCATCCGCCTTCGGCCCCGACGCTCCCGCCGCGATCCAATCGGCGATGGCTTTGTATTCCGGCGAATTCACTTCGAAGCGCTTGTCCCCCTTGTGAGGCACCGCTTTGACCGCTTTGAGGAGAAAGAGACTGCGAGCCGGATCTTCGAGCGTGAGACGGCGACCATTCGCGCTCCGCGTGATCGAAAGCCAGTCGCCCTCGTCATCGAAGCCACGAAGTGAGAGACGAAAGCCGCCGTGTCCGGCAGCAGCACCATGGCAGGCTCCCATCGCGCAGCCGTAGCGGGTGAGGATCGGCTGGATGGTATTGCGGAAGGACGGGGCTTCGGCGGAGAAGGCTAAAGTTGCCGTCAGAAAGGAGGCGATGAGACTTAACAGGACGCGTGGCATGATTGGCAAACAATACGCCTGCCAGCTTCGATTCTAAATGGACGATGCTGCCGTGTTTTGAGGCTATCCCGCCCCGTTTGCGATCTAGGTTTGGCGGAGGTAGTGCGCGATCTTGGCGAGAAGCGATGGCTTCTGGACAGGTTTGCTGAGGTGATCGCTCATGCCAGCAGCATAGCACTCGCCGATGAACCCGGTTTCGACGTTGGCTGTGAGCGCAATAACGGGAACTCGGCCGCGCTTGCCCTGCAGCTTTCGAATTTGCCGTGTGGCCTCGTAACCGTCCATGCCAGGCATCTGGCAATCCATGAGGATGGCGTCGTAGCGCCCCTTTTTGACCTTGCTGACGGCCTCCTCGCCATCGCAGGCGAGATCCACTTTTAATCCAGTCGGCTCCATCATGAGCTTTGCCACCATGCGGCTCGTCTGACTGTCATCCACGACCAGAATTCGTCCCGTGAGCCGTTCGGGAATGGCAGCGGGCAGGTTGTTCTCCAATAAAGGCGCTGATGTGCTGGGGCTCGCAAGGGGCAGTGCCAATGTGAAGCGGAATTCAGAACCGACACCTTTCTCACTGGTCACCGAGATGTCACCGCCCATCAGCCGGACAAGTGAAAGCGAGATGGCCAGACCCAGGCCGGTGCCAGCGTGCATGCAAACGTTTTGATGGGTGTCGCCTTGATTGAACGGTTCAAACAAATGCTCCAAGGCCTGTGGCGAAATCCCGACACCCGTATCCTTGATGCGGAAGGTAAACGAATGCCGGTTGATGGTGCCGCGGCCCTCTTCGACCGCAAGCCGCACGCTGCCACGGTCGGTGAACTTGATGGCATTGCCGATGAGGTTGATCAGCACCTGGCGGAGCCGTCCTTCATCGCCGAGAACCAGGCATTCTCGTTGCTCCTTCATATGGCATTCGAGCAAGATGTCCTTGGCCTCGGCGCGATGGCGCATGAGCTGGATGACGTTTTTCAAAAGCGCTAGGAGATCAAAGGGCTCATGTTTGATCTCCACCTTGCCCGCCTCGACCTTGGAGATGTCTAGAATGTCTCCGATGATGTCGAGCAGTGCCGTGGCGGATTGCTCAGCAATCGTAACGAGGGAGGACTGGGCCGGAGCGAGCGATGTATCCCGAAGCAACTGCAGCATGCCGATCACACCATTCATCGGCGTGCGGATCTCATGGCTCATGCTGGCCACGAAGATGCTTTTGGCTTGGCTGGCGGATTCTGCCTGCTCACGTGCCTGACGTTGGAGCTCTTCTGCCTCGCGCAGACGTTCTTCAAGGGCCTTTTGCCGAGAGATGTCGAGATGCGTGCCGACAAAACGCCGGGCTCGGCCCTTTTCGTCCCGGAGAGCACGACCGCGGGCCATGATCCAAACGTAATAACCATCCTTATGACGGAGGCGATGCAGATTCTCGTAAGTCTCCGTCATGCCTGTGATATGATCTTCCACGAGCTGCAAGCTGCGGTCGATATCTTCAGGGTGAATTCGAGACTGCCAGGCATCTGGATTGTCGACGATCTCCTCATCGCGATAACCCAACATAGCCTTCCACTCGTGGGAGAGAACAATGGCACCTTCATCCAGAAACCAATCCCAGAAACCGATTTCACTGCCTTTGATGGCTAGGGTGAGCCGTTCCTCAGACTCATGCAGGTCGATCATTTGCTTCTGGATGATCGCGGCGCTGGCACGATTCGCATACAAGGCGGCGACCTGTGCAGTGAAGACACGGAATGACTGCGCTTCATTCTCGCTCAACGCCTCATGAAACTCTGCAGCCGCCGCGCTGATGCCGGTGATCAGCAGTGCCAGCGGTTTCCCGTCGGGATGCCTGCAACACCCGGCGAGCATGTGGGAGAAATCGAGGCCCGCCTGCTGAAACTCGACGCTCCCAGCAGCAAAGAAGCAAGCCTTGTCCTGCTGGACCGTGATACGCGAGGAGAGCCAGGAACGAATGCTCGCAAAGGACTCATAGCCGGCGCGGAAACCCGATGAGGCGGCAGGCTGCGGCAGCAGAAGTCCCTGCGCATCAAAGAGCCAGAACAAGCCCACTTCGAGCTCGAACACATCAAGGAGCGCGTCTGCTACCATGATGGCGAAGGCTTCATCCGATGCTGCCTGAAGCGCCCGGGTGCTGAAGGCGTGGATACGGCCGTAACGCCCGAGCTCGCAGTCGAGCCGGTTTCTTGTGTCAATGAGCTCCTGCTCGACCACCGAGAAACGCGTCACGCGGCGCTGGAGCTCGTCATAGCGATGCTTCAGCACCTCAAAGGCGGGCGTTTCTTCTTTGTCAGTCATCGTTGGATGAGGTCCGCTCAGCGGCGGTAGATGGCGTAGACGGCCGTGGTGTAGTTGTGGTAGGTGTTGGCGCCGCCAAGCCGTGCGAACTCGCCAAAGCCATACATGCCCAGCCATGGGGGCACGACACTGTCACTGCTCAGCGGGAACTGCATCCGCCCCACCAGTTCCTCCTTCATCACGCGGTTGAACAGGTAACGGCCTCGCGCGAGGCAGTCCGCGTGGAAAACGGCCACCGGCCTGCGCCCGCCCGCCCGCGCCACCATCGCCGCCATCATGCGGTCCATGTCGGCGAAGATGCGCTCCTCATCACGCACGGTGAGCCAGAGCCGCGTTCCTTCGCGAATCGTCGTGGCGTAGTGCATGGCGCCATCGGCATCCCGCTTCGTCACCACACGCAGGAGGTGCGGGTTGCCATACTCCTCTGCCAGCGCGGCGGGAAGTTCTTCGGCCAGGGCTCCCACAGGGATCGAGTCGCCACAAGTCGCTTTTTCGGGATCGAGTCCTAGGCGGCTGGTGTACTCGTGCCACGCCGGGCGGCCATTCAATTCGACGATGCGCGTTCCCTCGGCCCGCGTGACCACCATCGGCTCGCCGACAGCGAGAAAGCCGTGCGTGGCTTGGGTGTCCACCTCCAACGATGGATCGGCAAATCCCACCGCCCACGCACCATGCTCCATAACCTGATCATCGACGATCTGGTAGCTGATCACACCGCGCATGTTGTCTGATGAGGTCGCGCCGAAGATCGTCACTTCGGGTCCAAAGACGGACTCGATACCCGCGATGGCCCTGTCATTGGCGATGTCGATCCCCGACGCCAGGAGATGAATCATCGTGATGCCGGGCTGCTGAGCCTTGAGCTGCCGCGCCAGCTCCGCCGCCTTTTCGAACGCATTGTGGCCGTAGATGCCGTCTACATGGGCGACGGCCAGCTCGGGGCCGCGCACCGCCATCAGCGCCACATCCTTCATTGATTCGCTCACGCCTTCACTGCCTACGATCCCGCAGCACGAAGCTCCCACCACCCGCACACCGGGAATCTGCTGCATCACTTCATCCGCAAGAGCTTGGTAATCATGCCCGATCGAGGCATGGAACATGACGAGGTCGCATTTTTTGTCGGTTCCGAGTGCGGCTTCGAGGCATTCCTGAATGGCATGCCTTGAGTTGACCATGCGCGTGCTGGCGGAAAAGAATTCGAGCATCGACAGAAAGATTTGAGGGTTGGATAGGCAGGATGGCGAGGCGTGACGACACGCTCACCATTGGGTTAACCTAAATCTCCGTAGCCTCGTAAACCCCCACTTAGTTGGGTTAACCCAAAATTAACTGCGCCTCTCGTCCCCCAAAGCCGGGTCAAATCACGCAAACAGCTCCTTGATCGCCTGGGTGCCGAAATCGACGACGGGATACGGCCTTCCTTGCGGCCCCGGCAGCTCGGTGTGGAGATCGACGCCGAGGGCTTGGTAGATGGTGGCGACGATTTCTTTGGGGGCGACGGGGCGCTCGGTGGGGTAGCCGCCGATGTCGTCGGATTTGCCGATGACTTCGCCGCCTTTGACACCGCCGCCGGCGAAGTTCACGGTCCAGCAGTTCGGCCAGTGGTCACGACCGCCGGCGGGATTGATCTTCGGCGTGCGGCCAAATTCGGCGAGGCAGGTGACCATGGTGTCGTCGAGCATGCCGCGCTGGAAAAGATCCTCGATGAGTGCGCTGTAGCCTTGGTCATACATCGGCGCGACGATGTCGCGCATGCCTTCGATGCTGGTGAAGGGCTTGGAGCCGTGGATGTCCCAGGTGATCTCGCCAAACACGGTGATGAAGGTGTTCACGGTGACAAAACGCACGCCACGCTCAACGAGTCGGCGGGCGAGCAGGCAGCTCTGACCGAAGCGGTTCAAACCGTAGCGCTCGCGCACTTTGAGCGGCTCTTTGGTAAGGTCGAAGGCCTCGCGAGCCTGCGTGCTGGTCATGATGCGGTAGGCGGACTCGAAATTGGAGTCCATGAGCTTCGCCTGCTCGCTGTATTCGAAATTCCGCACGCTGCTGTCCACCAGCTCGCGCATTTCGCGGCGGCGCTCCATTCGCACCTCGCTGATTTCCTTCGGCGGGAGCAGATCAGGCACCTTGAAGTCCTTTTCGGACGGATTCGCGTTCAGCACGAAGGGATCATACGCCTTGCCGAGGAAGCCCGCGTCCTGGCCGTGCGGCATGTTGCCGCCAGTGGGCCCCATCGTCTCCGGCAGGATGATGTGCGCGGGAAGATCGCTGCGGCGACCTTGGAGGAATTCCAACGCGCTGCCGACGTGCGGGGTATTCACGCCACCGGTGAAAAGACGGCCCGTTTGCATCATCTGGTGCCCGGTGTCGTGCACGGCGGCGGCGGTGTGGTAGCAGGAGCGCACGAGACTGAACTTGTCCGCGATTTTCGCATGCAGTGGCAGGATCTCGGAGATCTCGAAGGCGTTGCTCTTCGTGCGGATCGGCTTGAAGGGTCCTCGAATCTCGCTCGGCGCATCCGGCTTCATGTCCCAGAGGTCTTGCTGACTCGGCGCACCGAGGTTGAAGATCATGATGCAGGCCTTGTTGCTCTTTTTGGGGTCCACCTTGCCTTCCGCCTTCAATTTGGCGAAGCCGGGCATCGTGAGGCCAATAGCGCTGAGAGTCCCAGCAGAGAGGAAGTCGCGACGAGTCACACCATCGCAGGTGGTGACAGAGCCTTTGTCGGTGAACTTGAACATAAGGTTAAAGAGGTTGTTGGCTGACGAGCGAAACGAAATGCCGCGTAGAGAGTACGCCACAATATACGCGGCATTGCCGGGCTTATGAATGGACGATCCGGCTTTTGGGAATGTGGCTTCCGAACGTCGTGAATGAGGGCGGATTTATTCGAGTCTGGAATATCCAGCCATCTGGCAAGTGCAGCTCCCGAACACGACGCAGGGGTTACTTCTTGCCATCGTCCATGAAATCGAGCGACTTCTCGAGCCACTCCTTAGCAGGCGCTCCATGTCCCTGGCCTGGAATATCAAAGAGCTTCACATACTTGAATTCATTCGCCTTGAAGCCCTGCTCATAGATGGCGGTCGTGTTGTCTCGATTGAAATCTTTGTCCCCTGTGACGAGAACGATTCGTGACTCGTTCTGCGCATGGGTAGCGATCTCGGGATGCGGGATGTAGCGTGCTTCGTAAGTGGTGCCGTCCTTGCCCTGGGTTGGGAAAAAGAAGTTCGCGCCCATGAAGCAGACCGCCCCACTGAACATGTCTGCATAGGCGACGGCGAGCATGGAAGCCACGCGCGAACCACCCGAGTGACCGCTGACATACACTCGCGCTGGATCGATCGTGTAGAGCTGCCGCATCTGGTCATTTGCTGTGATGGCGAGCTGCATGCGGCCAAAGACCTCCCGGCTGTTCCCTGCGCCTTGTGCCCCGATGAAGATGAGTTTTCGATCTGCCAAGACCTTTTCCCAGTCGGCTGGCAGGGCGCACTTGTCGTTCGGGCTGATCCAGATGAAGAGACCGTGTGGCACCTCCTTTTTGTAGGATCTCGGCACGATCACTTCATAGCGTTCCCGGCTCAGATCCAGCGCCGCAGGTGTCTCCGCCGAGCGAAGGCGCATCTTCAACTGATCGGCTCCTGCCATCGGCGTGCCCTCCTTGAAGGTGATGGGGCTGCGCTGGCCTTCCTTGATTTTGCCGCCTGATTCTGGCTGGGCGGCTGCAAAGATGGGAAGGCTGGCAAAAAGGAGGAACAGGCTGAGGCGCATGGGACAACTATCGAAGCGGATTCCGTGGCGTGTGTCGATGCCGAAAATGAAGTGCTCAAAAAGAGGCCCGGACACATGGACAAAAGTCCGTTTTCACACTGGCAAGAGTCCAGGTTTCGTGCTCCGCATCGCGTCATGAATGACCGAGAGCAGAAATCAGGTCTCGAGGCGGACGATGGCCCATTCTCGGAAGGGGCCAAATTTCATTGGTCATGGCATGGAACCCTTGTCGTCACGCTCGGATTTCTGGCGATCAGTCTGATCATGATAACAGACCTTCCGCACGTGACATCGCCTCCTGTTCAGATGGTGGCAACAACCGACCATCGGATCGATTTGAACAAGGCGACTCTGACTGAGCTGGAGACTCTTCCCAACATCGGCCCCGTGAAGGCGAAGCGCATCATGGACGTGCGCCCGTTTGACTCAGTAAATGATCTGCTGCGAGTTCCGGGCATGGGGCCGAAGACATTGGAAAGCCTGCTCCCGTATATCCGAGTGAGCGCTGAAGGATCAAAGTCGGATTGATTAAACTTGTCACCGCAGCAGCAAACGGGCTCACTACGGAAGCTCCGGCAACCATTCCACGAAAGGCATTTACATGATCAATCCGAGCACCGTCATCTTCGCCATTCAGGCAGGTCTCAAGCTGGCGACCAAGGTCCGCCAGATCGCTATCGACAAGACGAGTGAAAAGCCCCTGGTCACTCCTGCGGGATTGCTTGTTGGAGATGAGTTGGAGTCGGCGGCGAGTCATTACTTCGACAAGCATCCCGAGCTGGCACCCGCGAATGAAGCCGACCAGGTGAAGGCCTATCAGACCATCATGCAGATCGAATCTGGGGCGACGCAAAACGTGCGCGAGATGCTGAAGCAGCTCGGCCCGATCAGTCAGGTGAAGGCGGGCACGGGATCGCGCCCCGCTTTGCAGAGGTTGCTCGGCACTGTGGCGGAGATCGCTGTGGATTACTTCACTTTGCATCCGGACAAGCTGGGCAAAAATCAAGGTTCACGACAGGTGCTGGCGGCTTTCATCAGCAGGCTGGATGAGGTGGAGTTTTCAGAAGCCGTGCCGCGTGATCTCATTGAGCAGGTCATGCATGCCTCGCTGAGCACGTTGGGAGATCGGGTGACGCTTATTGATGATGATCGCCGCGTGCAGGTGCTGATCGGTGGTGTCACGCAGGCTCTGCTCGGCGACTACGATCAGCTCACCAATGCCGCCGATCAG